>JAYUPM010000034.1:0-14870 GCA_043760145.1 Spartobacteria bacterium | reverse complement strand
ACTCGTCGATGATCAAGAGCGAGCGCGGCATTGGCTCGGTGGCGCCGGAGCGCTTGTATCCGGCAACATCCTGGACCCCGAGTTTGCGAAAGAGATCGCCGCGCCGTTTTAATTCCTCGTCAACACGCTGAAGCACGCTCAAGGCAAATTCGCGGTCGCTCTCGATCGCCACGACCCGGGCATGCGGCAGGCGTTTCTCCGCGTAACATTTGAACTCCACGCCTTTCTTGAAATCGATGAGGTAAAACTCCACCTGGTCCGGACTGCAGGCCAGCGCAAGGTTCGTGATGATCACATGAAACAACGTCGATTTCCCGGACCCGGTTTTTCCCGCAAAGAGAGCGTGCTGGCGGGTCCCTTTGCCGATGGCGAGGAACTGATGCTTGGTGGCGCCGGTGCGCCCGACGGCGATCCGCAATTCGTTGGTGGTGTCGTTGGTCCACATCTCCTCGGGCTTCGGGGCGATTTGGGTGAATGGGACCTGGACCCGGTTGGAGTCGATGCTGCTTTGTCCAATCTGATGAATAAGCTGCGCAGCCAGCTCGGGTCCGGGTGGACGGGCAAACCGCAAGTCGAGCCCTCCCGGTTCTCCAGCGACAACATGCCGCCCGTTCTCGAATCGAATGGCGACACTGTTCTTGCGTAATTCGTCGGGCACAAATCCTTCGGGAAGCGGATGGCGCGAGTCCCAATGCAGTAGGGTAAAGATTCCGCAGCGCGGTCCGCTCTGGGCGATGCTCTGGAGGCGCCTCGCGGAACTCTCACTGAAGCCCGCTGGAAAATCGGCGACGACCAGAAAGTGATACTTTTCTGCCACACTCCCGGCCTGGGCATTGTATTCGGTGATGGTGGCGTATTCGTTGCGCAGATACATCTGGATGACTTTTTCGATGTGCTCGCTGAGCTCGGTCATGCGCTCCTCGATCTGGTCGCGCTGGGTCCAGATCCGGCGGTTGATGAGGCTTTCCTCGTAATCGGCCAGGTGCATGAGGCCGGCAAAATTTTGTCCCAAGCTCACCGGATCGAGGATGGTGAAGCTCAACTTCCCGGGCGGGGTGCAGGCAAGGAGCCGGAGGATGACCTGGTTGAATGTGTCCATCACCACCGAGTCCCCGGTCGCGTTGGTTTCGAAAAGGAGCGAACCTTGGGCAGGAAAAGTGAGTGCGAGCGGCAGGACCAGTTTGGTAGGACCCGGCAGTGCCAGCTGCGGACCCTGTGGCAATGGGGATCCCGGGGCGGCGAGATCCAGTTCGAGGCTTGCGAATGGGGCGCTTGGGGTGAAGGTGACCGGCGGCTCCCAATTCTCCACGACGACTTCCCATGGCGGAAAATTTGCCGTCATTGCGGCGTTGATTTCCTCGATCTCCCGGTATCGCGGGAGGATCTCGCGCTGCCATCCCGCTTCAAGTTCCGCGCTGCGCGCCGCCTCGTCCTGGTCGATCCCGGCGGTTTCGCGGGCAAAGGTTTCATTGATCCTGCGTGTGCGCGCCCCGGCTTCTTCCGTGGCGCGATTCACGGTCTCGTCATGCTCTTGATTAAGCACGCGGAGTTTTGGCTCAAAAAGGTCCTCGTTCTTTTTAAAGGCCCGCGGCACATGCCGTTGAAATCGTTCGCGAGCCGCCTGTTCAAACTCGGCTTCGACATCATTGGCGCGGCCCCATTGGTGGGCGATGACGGCGGCGATTTTGTCATGGTGGGCCTGGATCTGTTCGCGCTCGTGCGCGTGTTGAAGATCGGCTGCCACACAGCACGCATTATGGATGCGGCCCGCCTCGATCAAGGCGTCCGCGAGGCTCAATGCCGTGGCATGCGCCCGGCTCGCACTTGATCTGTGCGCCCCGATGCCCAGCCCCAGCAATCCAACAAGCGTCACCCCCGCGGCTATCAGCGCGCTCCTATCCGCTCCCATCAAAAACCCGACAACCCCGGCGATTGTAAAAAGCACCGGGATCAATATTGGGATCGGGAGTATCCGAAAGAAGCGGGGGATCTTGAATGCCCGAAATTGATCGAAGTGCGTTTGGGCGATTTCGAGCTGTGCAACAAATTGCCCGAAGAGTTCGTCTCGCATCGCGGCTTCCGGGGCGGATCCGCCTGAATCCTTTCGCCGCAAAAGACGCTGGAAATTGGGATAGCCCGATACCGCTGCCCGCGAGGCCGTCTCGAGCCGGTTAAACTGGGCGCGTTTTTCGGTCAACTCCGCCGTGAATTCGGCGAAGGCTGCGTCAACCGTTTTGGTCCCGCTCGTCAGATTGCGTTCCGCGCGGAATTGCCGCATCTGGAGATCGCCCATCCACCGGCGTTTGGCTTCCTGGGCCCGGCGCGGGAGGGAACGGAGTCCGGTGGTGCTGGCATTTTCGATGCGGCGCTTGCGGGAATCGTGCTGTGTGCGGGCATGTTCCTCAGCGGCATCGAAGGCGGTTTTCGCCCGGTCAAGTTCGGCTGTGAGATGCCCCTGGATTTTCTCGATCCCGAGGCGATGCGCCCGCTGGCAGTTGGTGCGGCGGGTTTTTATATCGCGAAGGAGCGCTTCTTCCTGGCGCGCGAATTCCGCGACTTTATCCTTGAGGGCGTGGAGCAGGGCGAAGCTGCTGTGGACAGTTGCTTGCGGGATATTATTCACAGGCTGTCCTGACCTTTTTAACCAATGCGTCGATCTGTTCCATGGCGGCAAGCGCCCTCGCAAGATGGCTCGGGAGATCCTCCAGGAATTGGCGCTCGAACTCCTGGCTCTTGCTGTCGTGCCATGCCGTTTGGGTTTGGTGCCATTGGAAGGTCAGGTCTTTGACCGCCTGCGCGAGGCTGGCTGCGCTTGCTCGGGTGCTCATACTTGGAACTCAGGATTCTGTCGGAGGGTTGACCGGGAGATCCGGGGATTGTGGGAGCGTTGTTTCCGAGGCGGGCCGGCCATCCTGGGCATATGATTCCAATGTGCGCTGGGCCTGGAGCAGGAACGCAATCGCCTTTGGCAAATCGTATGAAAGATACTGGCGCAATCCTTCCAGCCGTTTGTTGAGCGGGTCCGCCTGCGTATCGTAATCGCGATTCCACAGTTTCACGCTCCGCAGTTTTTCCTCCGCTTCCACCACGGCCCGGCGCGCCTTGAGGACAGCCATCTGCTGGGCGGTGATCGAGTCGCGCAGCGCCGAAAGCTTGGCGCTGATCAGTTCCTGCTCGGCCTGTCCCAGGATTTTCCGCCGTTGCCGGAGCTGGCCTTCCCAGTGCATCCGCTGGTCATGTTGAATCCAGTAACGAGTCCGGCGCAGTTGATCGCCGGCTTCATCAAGGGAGCGGTTGGCGTCGGTTGAAAAAACGATGAGGCTCGCCCGGAAAGTTTCCAGGACCTCAATGGACGTAAGTTTAGCGTGTGCCATCGACCTTGAACTTTCGAAGGCGGATCAGCGCTGGTCGAGGTATTCCTCGATCCGCTGCGCCTTGCGCAACAGGTAAGGGGTGTGCTGCTCGGAGATCTCAGTGAACTTTTTGAGCACCTTCATCGTCATGAGGAATTCGTCGGCAAACTTCTCGTGCTCCTGGTCCTGCCAGCTCGCCGAGAGGGCGCTGAATCGAGCCTGCAGTGCTGAGGCCCTTGCTTGCACCTCTTCGTTGAATCGCTTGAGCTCCGTCGCGAATCGACGCACTTGTTCGGGGTCCATGATCGCTTGTGCCATGAGTGCTCCTTTTTTTTGGGGTGTGGGTGTGAATCGCGGGCTCGGTTTTGGAAGCCGAGCAAAGTCTAAAGTCTAAAGTCTAAAGTTCAAAGTCGGAAGTCCGGGCCCTGGGAATGTCATCGGACGGATCAGTCGGATCGGACCGATCGGTCCGATGATATCTCCGACCTCCGACCTCCGGTTTACAGCCGTATCCCCAATCGCACATACGCCGTGCGGATCTGCTTCATCAGTTCGGCTTCGGTCCGCCCTGCAAGCAGCACCTGGAGCGTTTTCTTTTGAAATGCCGTGCGCGCCTCCTTCGACGTGAGAAGCGCCGGAGGGGCAGGCGGGGTCAGGTTACTGGGATAAGTGAATCCACCATCGGCTTGCACAACCACCCCGGGCAACTTCTTGAAATCGCCCATCGCTTTGCTGTAGTCGGCAATCTCTTTGCGCGCTCCGGCCGCGTCCCGGAAGTAATTAGCGAAAAGTTGGCCATCACCTTTCCCATCCAGGTGCATGAAGTAATAGACCAGGAGATAAGAGGTGAAATAGAGCCGGCGCGACATCTGCGGATTGCCCGCAAGGACTCCATTCCATTCCTCATTGGTGATGGCAAATAACAGATGGAGCGGATACGGCTCCGGCACTCCCTGGGTGGTCCGTTTTTTAAGAAACTCGATATAATCCTTGAGTGCGTTCTTGGCACCCGAGACGCGGAACTTGCCGGTCCGCAGTGGAAGTATCCCGGTATATTCGGCGGTCCCTTCGACGATCCATTGGGGGAGCTGCTCGAGGGTGTCGTGCATCATCTGGTGGGTGAGTTCGTGGACCATCGTCTGGGTGTCGAAATCCTCGTCCTTGGCGTAACTTTTCCCGACCAATTTCAATCCCACGGATTCAAAGGGAACCATGAACAATTCTTTGCGCCGGAAATAGACTCCGCTGCTGTTGGGAGGGGCGCCCGCCGCGTAATACGCTTCCTTGTCCTTGAGCAGCCACGCATGGAAATGGGTGCCGGATTCCGGTTGCGGCACGATTCCCCAAGGCAATGCTTTTACCAGTTCATAGGTCGCCTCGAAGTTGCGCGCCACTTCCCGAAGCAGCGATTGGCTGAACTTGCCTTGTGACTTAAACTCAAAGTGCTGGGTCCGATAAATGAAACTTTCCCCGGCCGCATCCTCACTGACGGTCTCCACCTTGATCTGGGCCGTCTCCACTCCCACCGAGTCGGGCATGACCACCTTGACCGGCTGCTGCTTCAACCATTGCGCAAGGTAAACCTGATCCTCCGCACTGAGCTTTGCCAGGGGAGCGGACGCGGGCGCGCCATTGGGCATCCGGAACATGGCGGTCGCTCCATCGAAGCTTACGAGGACGGCTTGGAACGGTTTCCCTTCCGCTGTCTTCCATGCCCGGCTCGCAGTCGCGGCAGGGAGTTGCGCCGAGGCCGGGCTCAACGCGATGCCCGCTGCCACAAGGATCCGACAAATGAAATGCATGCGGTCGTGTAGCGGGGAAGGTGAAAAGCGGAAAGCGGAAAGCGGAGGTCGGAGGTCGGAGGTCGGAGGTCGGAGGTCGGAGGTCGGCGGCGGGACCGGAATGAGGAGTTGTTGGCTCGTCTGCCTTACGGCGAAATCAATGGCACACCCGGGAATGAGTGGAATGAGTTGGTTATTGGCGTGGCTGACGATGTCTGCTATCATGACTGACATGAAGACAAAACCAGCCCGGCCCACGCCCGCCGCGCCCGCCAAATCCGCACAGGAAATGCGCGACACATTCACCGTGCGCGACCTGAACCGGCAGCCCAGCGCGGTCCTTTTAAGCGCGGAAAAGCTCGGGCGGGTGATGATCCGGGGACGCGATGGCCGTGTATTCACAATCATGCCCGAAATTTCGCCCTCACAACGAATCGAGGAAGCGGATGCGTTTATTAAAAGGCAGGATGAATACCGTAAAAAACTGCGCAAGATGGGGTTTGTGCCGCCGTCCAAAAAGGAATCTGAAAAGCTCACCCGGCTTATTGCTGGCGAGGAATGATTCCATACGCGGACACGAATTTTTTCACCAATCTAATTGCGGGTCTTCCTAAAGAGATGGAAGCCCGGCAACTGGCACATGCGATCAAGAGGCGACTGGGTGTCGCGTTGCCGATTACATGGTTGATTCGAATGGAGGTAATTAACGCGCTCCAGCAATGCGTTTTCCTCAGTCGCCAAGGAACACAGCAGCTAAGGGTGACCGCTGAAATGGCGACCGTTATGGAAGCCTGTTTTTGGGACGAAATGGATGAGGGAACTCTATTTCGGCCGACTGCCCTCAATCACGACTCACTGGAAAAAGTTTTCCGTCAACTCTCGTATCGGCACACGGCCAAAGGGGGCTTTCGCACATACGACATTTTGCACGTGGCCTCCGCGCTTGTGCTCAACTGCGACACCTTCTGGAGCTTTGACACAAAGGCCCGGAAGCTTGCCGCCCTCGAAGGGCTCAACGTGAATTGAGGTCAGCTCGTCTGCCCCCAAGCGCGAGATCATCGGCATGCAGGGGCGCGGCACCTCACTAAAACCAATCGTCGTCGGGGTCGGTAATTGTGGCGGAATCCGCAATCGGAGACGCGGAGGAGCGCGAGGCATGTGTTGGCGGCAGCTTTTCAGTGGAAGGTTCCGCAGGCTCGCCTTCTTTCTTCTTGGGACGATCAAAAATAAAGTGGGTTGAGTAAGCATCTTCCAAGGCCTTCGCGTTGGTCTTTGAAAACTGCAGCCGCGTCTTTGCGCCCTTGCCCCACCGACAGTAAACGGTCATTGAGGGCCGAAGCTTGGAATGGTCAGCATGCTTGCGAAGAATCCGGAGGATGCGGCTGGCCACCGCAAGGTTGCATCGAATTACCCTCTCCAAATACGGAACCCGGCCCATGCGCCAGTTCTCCAAGTCTTTGGGGTTAAGAAGGCCCATTTCTTTGAAGACATCAATGGGCGCGACGACATTGGAACGTGCCAGGCTTGCGGTTACGGCATCCATTACCCTGCGGGAGTATTTATCGGTATTGTAGTTTGTGGCGGTAATCTTTTTCACGGAACGCTTGAGATGAGAAGTAAAAGGCGCTCACTCTCCTGGAACAGCACGCCTTTCTGGTGCCAGCTCCTTTGATGGCACTCTAAACAACGGACCGCGCTTGTATCGAGGCGTTTTCCCCACTAGCTAATATCGAGATGGGCATTCCCGACGAATCAATTGCAGTTGAACGCACGGCTTCCGCGTTTTGGTGCAGGAAAGTTCGGCGGGTGCAATTGCGGGTGAACCTGGGCTGGGTTCTCAACGCGATGCTCCCCCTGCTCTTTACGGGATGCGTCGTGATGATGGCGCTCACGCTTGCGGGCCGACGGGCGGGCTGGCCTCCCGCAGCACTGGCATGGGCAGGCGCGGGGATCGCCATCGCCATCCTCCTTACATCGTTCCTCCGTTGCTCCTCGCACTTTATTTCTTTCGAATCTGCCCGCGCAAAACTCGAAGACGTGCTCGGGCTCCACAATCGGCTAAGTGCTGCCGCGGCCGGGATTGGGGATTGGCCTCCGCGTGAGTCATGGAAAAATGGGCATTGGCCATGGAATTGGCGGCGGCTCGGCGTGTTGCCGGTCGCGGGAGTCGCGCTTTTGATTGCCGCCCTGTTGATTCCGATTCCGGTCCAGCGCGCAGCGGGGTTGCCGCCAATGGCCACGCCGCCTTCACTTGAGACGGTCCAGGAATGGCTCGCGGAGTTGGAAAAAAATGAGGCGCTCGAGCCCGAAAGCCTTGAGCCGATCAAGGAGCAGGCGGAAGAGCTTGCGCGGCAGGATCCCGGCGAGTGGTATTCACATGCCAGCCTTGAAGCAGCAGATCATCTGCGCCGGAAACTGGAGAACGGCCTGCAAAACATGGCTCAAAATGCCGGCAAACTCGACTCTTCCCTTAATGACGCCGCCGGGGAAATGTCCGAGGCTGAGGCGGCCCAATGGAAAGAGCAGACGGAGAACGCGCTTTCCGCATTGGAAGGGAATTTACCGGGACTCAGCCGGGAGCTGGCAGGCAAGCTGCGGCAGATAGATCCCTCGAAATTGCGCAGCCTGACAGCGGCCCAGATCGCCGAACTGCGCGAGAAACTTGCGGAGGCAAAAGGCGCTTGTGAGAAGTGCCTTGGTGGGCTTCCAATCGCCGAGAGGGGAGAAGGTCCGGGTCGCGGCGGAATCGATCGCGGTCCGGGGACGGCGCCGCTCTCCCTTGAAGAGGACGAGACCAATTTGAATACAGACAAAATCGAGGCACTGAACGGGAGTAACTTGGGCGACGTGGCGCTGGGAGATCGGGTGGGAATGTCTGATGCCGTGCATGATGTGGATAAGAGCGCGGATCACCGGGCGGCAAACGGGGGTGCCGTCGGAAGCGCCGGGTCGGGGGCGGACGCGGTCTGGCTCCAGCAAAACACGACACCGGAGGAGCGCCGGCGGCTGCGCAATTTTTTCCAATGATCTTTAAAAACAAATGAGCCAACGATTTGCCACGGAGACAGAGATCTCCGATTCCGCCCCGAAACTTCAACTCCTCCAATCCACGCTCAACGGTGTGCTCTTTGGCCAGGAGTTACTGATTGAAAGTGTGATTGTCGGCCTGCTTGCCCGCGGGCACTTGCTATTGGAAGGGCTTCCAGGCCTGGGCAAGACCGAGCTGGTCAAGGCGGTCGCAAAAGCACTGGGACTCAGTTGCCGCCGGATCCAGTTCACCCCGGATCTTCTCCCCGGCGATATTACCGGCAACCCCATCCTTAATGAAAAGGATGGAGAGCGGAAATTCGTTTTCCAGCCCGGCCCGATCTTTGCGAACCTTGTGCTCGCCGATGAAATCAATCGGGCCTCGCCCAAGACACAGAGCGCTTTGCTGGAGGCGATGCAGGAACGGCAGGTCACAGTATTCGGCGAGACACGGCCGTTGCCGGATCCGTTCTTTGTCCTGGCAACACAGAACCCGATTGAGATGGAAGGGACTTATCCATTGCCGGAAGCGCAGCTGGATCGTTTTCTTTTCAAGGTGGAGATCCACCGCAACCCGATCGACGTCCTGACCCGGATTGTGCAGAACCGCGAGATCGGCGTGGAACCAAAGGTCGATCCCGTGCTTTCGCCCGCGGAATTTTCAAGCTGCATCGACCTTGCCCGCCGGATCTTTCTGCCAGACGTGGTGGCGCAGTTTATCGCGAAGCTTGTGCACGCAACGCATCCTGGGGAATCCAAGGCATCGGATGGGGTCCGATTTGGAGGGAGTCCGCGGGCGGCCCTGGCATTGGCTGCGGCGGCCAAGGCAAGGGCGTTATTGCACCAGCGCATGAACGCGAGCTTTGAGGATGTCCAGGCCGTTGCCCGCCCTGTGCTGCAACACCGGATCATTCTCGATTATCGCGCAAAGGTTGCCGGACGCACTCCCGCCGAGGTGGTTGGCACATTGCTTGAGGAGTTGAGGCCGGGAGCTGCGGATCTGCCAGCAACGTTGTTGTCCGCGAAAATCAGCTAGTTATGTTGCAGTCCATCATTCGGGTAAGTGCAATACTGGCGCTGGCGCTCGGGATTCTCGGTTTGCAAACCGCCCGGGCTTACGAACAGCTTCAGACGGTTTCGATGGATCCAAAGTCAGGCATCGATATTCAACTCGGGTTTCCATTCAAGGAGGCGCCTCCTTCCGGGTTCAGCCCCGTCCATGTAAAAATCAACAACCGCCAACCCAAGCAGCTTTCATGGAAAATTTCTTTTTCACCCTCGTATGGGTATCAAGGGGGAGATGTCGATTTTTCTGAGGTGATCTCCGTGGAGCCGGGCCAGATTCGTGAAACGATGATCTTTGTGCCACATGCTGGTCTCCAATCCTCCCAAAGCCGGTATTCTGTAATCTCGGTGTCTGTGTCGGGACCAGGTGTCATCAGTGGTAAGTCTCATTATTCTTCGAGTCATGGCGGAGGCGGGGCTGAAACGGCATATGTGGCGTTTAGCAAGTCACTGGCTAACAGTTCCTGGTCGAAGGTCGAAGATCAGCTAAAGAAAGGCCCAAGCTTGGTGTCCAATGCCACTGCTCTGACGGGCCACCGGTTTCCATCAGGCACTGACCGCGCATCAAGGCGGATGCTTTCTGGAACAGCGGTTGAGTTGCGGGAAATGACCAACGATGCGCGGGCATATTCGGGAATTTCCGGTCTTTGGCTTTCGGCAGCGGAATGGGAAGCCCTCTCACCTGGAGGCCGGGGGGCGATCCTTGAATGGATTGATTCGGGCGGAAAGCTCCACATTGCAGCGCAGGAACCGCATCCCAAGCTTGCGGGATTGCCGGCTTCAGCACCGACCGCGGTGCCTGTTGGATTTGGGGCTGTCCAGTTTGTGTCGCTGGTCAATGGGGAGATGCTAGTTCCCGACCTTGCGGGCGCAATCATTGCCCTGGATGCCGATCCAAAAGGGGCATGGCAGGAGGACTATAACCACTCCAAGTATGATCGGACCTCAGGGGTTGCGCCGCGCTGGGAACTTCCCCAGTGGGTCGGGTTTCCGAGACTCAATACATTTCTAACAATTTGTTTCGTCACTCTCTTTGCCCTGGTAATTGGACCGGTCAACTTGAGGTGGCTCGCCCCCGTCTCCCGGCGACATCGGTTGTTTCTGACTGTCCCACTGATCAGCGCACTGGCCAGTCTGATCCTTCTTTTAATCATAGTCATTGGGGACGGATTTGGTGGGCTGGGGGGGCGCAATATCATCGCGTATGTTGGCGGGGGCGGGAATCGGACGGAGATACTTCAGGAACAGGTGTCGCGATCGAGGGTTCTGTTGGGAAGCGATTTTAAGATCGGGGAAACTGTTTCATTATCGATGATTAAATCGGCTGATCGAATCTCGGAAGAGGCAAGGCTAAGTCGATCCAGGGAGGGTGTAACGGGGGACTGGTTTAAATCACGGGCGGTGCAGATGCATCGGCTTGGGACCTCAGTGCCATCGCGGGCGGAAGTGGTGCTGGTCAAGAGTGCCGAAGCCGGAAAACCAACGCTTCTTTCCAGTGTTCCGGGCACCTTGCGCGACCTCTACTTTATAGATGGCGAGAACCGATATTGGTTCGCGAAAGAAGTGGCAACGGGCCGTCCTCAAATCCTTGCGCAATCCGACCGGGCAGCATTTGAAAAAGCGATGCACTCCCTTGACCCTTCTTTCAGCGTAAACTTTGAGTCACTGGTTGGATCAATCACGCATCGTCCAAACCATTTCTATGCGATGGCGGAGCCGGACAAGGAACTAACGATCGCCACATTGCCAGCCATCGAATGGGAGAAACAAACAATCCTTTGTTTTGGGCCCTGCACACAGAAGGAGACTAAATGAGTGCTGAACCGATGATCCGAATCCAGGGGCTGGAAAAAGCGTTCGGTGGCATCAAGGCTGTCAACGGTGTTTCCTTCGAGATACCCGCTGGACAGGTCGTCGGGTTTATCGGCGCCAACGGTGCGGGCAAAACCACCACGATGCGGATGATGGCCACGCTGGATCTTCCCGATAATGGGTTGATCGAGATCAATGGTTGGGATGCGGTTAATCATCCGCGTGAAGTCCGCAAAAGCATCGGCTGGATGCCCGATGCCTACGGCACTTACACGTATGTAACTGTCTTGGATTACCTCGATTTTTATGCGCGCGCTTGCGGATTCCGTGGAGCTCAACGGCGCAGCCGAGTCGAAGAAGTCATGGCGTTCGCCGACTTGACAGTGCTCGCGGAGCGGCCAATGAATGCCCTTTCAAAAGGGATGGCGCAGCGGCTTTGTTTTGGACGGGCGTTGCTGCAGGATCCGCCGATCCTGATCCTGGACGAGCCGGCTGCGGGTTTGGATCCGAAGGCCCGCATGGAGTTTAAGAAACTCGTCCAAATTCTTTCTGCAAAAGGAACCACCATCTTCATCTCTTCGCACATCCTCTCCGAACTCAATGAGATGTGTGATTCGCTCCTGTTCATTGATTCCGGGCGGATCGTCCATCATGGAACCGCTGCAATGCTCCAGGAACGCAATGGCTCGTCTGCTTGTGTCGTGGAGATCCAGGTCATCGGAGCAGAATCTCCTTTGCTGGATTGGATAAGCATGAATCCCGGCTGGCGCCTGGTTAATCAAGTCAAGGGAGGTGCCCGGGCCGAGTTCGAGTTGTCTGATCGTGAACAGCTTGCCACCCAACTCCGCCGGATGATCCAGGATGGGATTGTGATTGCCGATTTTCACCGACAGGAACGCCGACTCGAAGAAATCTTTGTCGATGTGGTCCGCGAGAGCAATGGCGCGATGCCCCCACCTTTGCCGAAAAATGCCTTCCAATGAGTAAAGCCCCCATCTCGGATTTTGCAGACTGGCTGCAACCAATGCTTGTTAAAGAGCTGCGACAGGGGCTGAAGGCGAGAGCCTTTGTTTACACATTTAGCGGACTTCAGATCTTGCTGGTGATGCTGACCATTTATCACACGCTCAGTTATGCAAAGGATCCCCAGAGCTTCACGGGTTCGGACATGGGCGCGTTCTTCTGGGTTCTTGTTGGCGTGCAGCTTTTCGCTGTTACCCCACTGCGCGCCGTGGGGGCACTGGCCGGGGAACGCAAGGCCAACACGCTGGAATTGATTTTCATGACTGGTCTTACCCCATGGAAGATCGCTTTCGGCAAGTGGGTCTCACTCATGTTCCAGGCCGGTCTCTTTCTACTCGCGGTGATGCCTTATGCCATCTTGCGCTATTTCTTCGGGGGCATGGACTTGACCGATGAGCTTCTGTCTCTCTTGGGCGCAATGTTGGGCTGCGGTGTGCTCTCTGCCGTTGCCCTCGCCATCTCGGGGCTCCCTTTGCCCGTTCGCATCGCTGCTTGTGGCTTGGCCGTTTTTATGTCCACGGGCTTTGTCCCGATGATTGTATTTGGGGTGATGATGGCGGGAGGCGGAATGGGCGGCGGCCCCTTCGGCGGGTCCGGTGGCGTCGGCTTTGCTTCCTGGCTCCCAGTCATGATCTACGATTCGATATTGTTGATCTTGCTCGGCATCGAGGTCGCCTCGGCAACTATTGCGCCCCCGGCCGAAAACCATGCCGCGCACCAGCGCATTCTTGCCCTGTTCACATGGCTGCCGGTTCCCTTCCTGTTCATGTTGAACCCCGGGGTTGAGCTCGCCAGCACGCAGACCATCTTCGCAATCGTCATTTGCGCCATCGTTTCCTGGGCTCATCTCGGTGGGCGAGACAAGTTGATGCGCATCCATCTCGAACCATTCGCCAAGCTCGGAAAGAGCGGCCGGTTTCTTGGCCTTTTGTTGCTCCCAGGATTGCCCGGAGCGGTCGTGTTCCTTGTCTTATGCGAAATCTTGGCAGCGTCTTCGGCAAGCGTAATGGGCTCTTCGGGTAGTTGGAATGGATTCGGCGCCTGGGTCTTGATGGCCGGTGCAGCTTTGATGACGGCTCCGTTTCTCTGGCGTTTGTTTGGTCGCCGCCCCAAATGGCCGCTGGCGGAGTATTCAGTGGTTCTTATTTTTTCCGGGGCGATCCCCGGCTTTCTAAGCCTGATAATTCCGATTGAAACCCTTCGCGATGAGTTCTTGCTCGGGATTTTCCCGCCAGTCGCGGTCTGGTTAATGAATGCGGATGGACCGAGCGGCCCGCTGTGGTGGGCAGTCTCGTTGGCGATGTTCAGCCTGTTGGCTTGTGGCCTGATGGCTCTCTCCCGTGACTACTGGCGGCGCGCCGCAATGCTGGCAGCAGAGATTCGCAATGCCGTTCCCAAGCGCAAGCCTCTGCCAGTCGCTGCGTAATGAGTGAGTTACTCTCCCAACTCCATTTGCAGGCCCGGCAGGTGGCGGGCTCCTTGCGCCTCCCATTGCGCCAGCGGCGATGGCGCGGAATCCAGGGCAACTGGCAGGGGACAGGCTCGGGCAGCTCGCTGGATTTCCAGGATCATCGCCCTTATTCGCCCGGGGACGATCCGCGCGGGATCAACTGGCAGGCCTTCGCGCGTTCGGGCAATTACACGATGAAGATATATCGGCAGGAAGTCAGTCCGACGCTCGACCTTGTCATCGACCTGTCGCCATCCATGTTCGCCGATGACGCAAAAAGCGCCCGCGTCGCCGAGTTGCTTTATTGGTGCGTGGAATCCGCTTTGCATGCGGGGGCCGGGCTTCGCTGTTATGCGTGGATCGGCGCGCAAATCGAACCGCTCACTGTCGATCAAGTGCTCTCTCATCGCTGGCATCAACAGGCGCCCGCTGCCGATGTCGGTGCCATCAGCGAAGTCCCATTTCGGCACGGCTCAATGCGCGTTCTCATCTCCGATCTGCTTTGGCCGGGCGACTCGCAGCCGCTCTTTCATCACATCTCATCGGGCCAGGGTTTCGGAATCATTTACGCCCCATTCTCACAGGACGAGTCGGATCCTTCGTGGTCGGGCAATCTGGAAATGCTCGATTGCGAGAGCGCCGAGGTCCGCATCCAACGCGTCGATGCGGATCTTTTGCAAAAGTATCGGGAAGCGTATGGACGTCACTTCGCGCTCTGGCAGGAGCAGTCGATGCGCTATCACGCCCCACTTGCGCGGGTCCCGGCAAATATCGCCCTTGCCGAGGCGCTCCAGGCGCAGGCCGCAGAAATCGGGGCAGTGGAATGGATTGGTTAATCCGATGCCTGATTTCTTTACCAATCCCGCCGGGCTCTTTGCATTGATCGCTGTCCCCGCGATCCTGGTGATCCATATGCTGCGGGAAAAAAGCCGCCGCCTGCCGGTAAGCACCTTGTTTCTTCTTGAGCGGCTTACGCCCCGGACACCGCGCGGACGGACGCTCCACATGCTGCAAAACTCCCTCCCGATGTGGCTCCAAATCCTGGTGGCGTTACTGGTCACATGGTTGCTCGTGGATCCCCGGTGGATTCGCACCGGCACCACCCAACGGATCACAATAATCCTTGATACCTCCGCCTCCATGCTCGCTTCCCGCACACGGGTGCTTGAGATCATGCCCAAAGTGCTTGAAAAACTTGCCGAATCCAGCGCCAGCACTGATTGGGCTGTGATTCCTTCGAATGCCCCGGAGTCACCAATTTACAGGGGACGTGATCTGCGTGGAGTGATGGCGATCCTTCAACAGTGGGAACCGGCATTGCCGCATCATGACCCAGCCCGGGCCTTCTCGCTGGCGTTG
>JAYUPM010000033.1:0-2170 GCA_043760145.1 Spartobacteria bacterium | reverse complement strand
TGCGGAACTACAAACTCCGAAAGCGCCAGAGGACTGGCGCATTACAAAACGCTCACGCGAATAAATAGGGCGTCTCCTTCCGATAGGTTTTGTAGTGCACTCTGCCGCTTTGTCCCGCGACCACTTGCGAATGCGCTGTATCGTTCATGGTTAGCCTCCCTTCTGCTGCCCTGATGGCGCGCAGGACGCGCGCTGATTGGAATTGGCGGCCAGACACATCCCGGCAACTCGCTAATCTCCAGTCGTGTAACGCGCCATCGTTGTAGAGATTGTCGGCTGATTGATTGTCCAGCATGATCGAGCCCGTGAATCGTTTCCGCCAATTGATCGCCATACTGCTTATCGCCCTGCTCGCGATGAGCGGGGCGCCGATTCCGGTGCAAGCCGCGATGGACGACGGCAGCCGGTTTAACCGCAAAGAACACAAAGAACACAAAGAATCGTTTCCGCTTTGCGATCTATGCGTTCTTTGCGGTTTCAGAGGAGTGCCGCACTACAAAACGCTGTCGCGATCAATAGGGCGTCCTTTACTCCGACAGGTGTTAGTTTAAGAGCAGGCCAGAGGGCGGCTGGGAAGCCGCCCCTCCCAGTCTCCTCCAAAAGCGGCAGAGGACTGCGGTCTCTGCTTAGCGCCATGGCCGCATAAATGCGGAACTACAAACCCCGGAAGCCGCTAAACAGATTCACCCTACGGCGCAAAGGTCGCGGCTTGGAGTTCGGCCCAGACTTTGCCGACAAAAACCTCGGCTTCAGCCCGCAACAGGAGCCGGTCGCGATCGTCTGAAATCCAAACCGAGGCGCGTTTGAATTTTTTAAATGGCGTGGTGGCCAAAGTCTTGGAGTTAATTTTCTGAAGCTTCAGGTCGAGCCGGATCGCTTCGTAACTCCGGCCCGCGACCTTCAATTTTTGGCGTCCTGAAACTGCGAACTCGGCAAGGTATGGAGAGGTGGATGGATAAATAACGAGCCGATACACCTGGCCCTGCTGAAGCGGCTGGCTGCGGATATAGAGCAGGGCACTTTGCAAATCGTGGAGCGGTTGAAAGTCAAAGCGTTTCACTTTTCCATTGCCCGGAACTGCCGGCTCGGATTTGCGCCGTCGGGCAACCCCTTTTGCATCGAATGCCAGCACGGTCTGGATGGTTTCATCCGCATAGATCTCTTTTTGGTCGCCGCGGACCGGCCGCAATGTGGCCGTGCGGGCCAAGGCGCTCTGCTGCGAATCCAAGCGGAAGAGGGAGCGGACGGTGCCCGTTGTTTTTACCGTGAGATCGAGTTTGATTTGAGCCGGGTCCGGCCGACTGAAGACCATGCGCCCTTGCGCAGCGGACAAGGCGCTCCAGCCAAATTGATAGGTCGCCGTGACAGGACGGGGCGGCGGAAAATTCCCGGGTTTGGAGTCTGAAAGGGTGGGCTTCCAATCGGCTGCTGGCGCATGGATTGCCCATAGGAGGAAGACCGCCATCAGCCAGCGGATCATGGGACGATTTTTTCCAATGCGGACGCCGGAATCCAGCCCACGGATTTGCCGGGCAACGCACAATAGACCCATTCGCCGCGTTCGCTGAGGACATGGACGCGGCTGGTTTGCATGAGGGTTTGAGCCAATGCGGCGCGATCGGCGGGAGCAAGGCGAGCTTCGACTTGCTTGGCGACAATGATCGCGAGCGACTTGTCCCGGTGATGATGCCAGAGCGCGGCCCCGCAATAAGCGGCAGCGGCCATGCAGAGCAGGCATCCCATCCAGAAGAAGAACGGCCTGGGCGTTTTCGCAAGCAGACCGACGACGACAAAGCCGATCGCCAGCCAGCCGGTTACAGCACCGAGAATAACCAGAATGTTAAGTGCGACTTTCGGAAACATAAGCTCCACCCATGATTTCTCGAACACGCGAGCCCCCGATTGTTCCCGCACGAGTTTGAGATTTCGTGATGCCTCGTCATGACCCGGATTCAATTTCAATGCCCGCTCATACTGGAGCGCGGCGCGGCCCGGTGCACCGAGTCGGAACTCGGCATTGCCCAGGTTGTAAAAGAGGTTTGCGCTCAATGGGCCACGCGCGACGAGTTGCTCGTAACTTTGTTTGGCCTCGGCAAAGCGGCCTTCTTCATAGAGATGGTTGGCCGATTCGAATTCCCCGGCGAACCCGATGTGCATGCCGAGGAGCATA
>JAYUPM010000032.1:0-5303 GCA_043760145.1 Spartobacteria bacterium | reverse complement strand
CACGATTGCTACGGAGCGGGGCACGCGGGAACAGCATTGAGCGCGGCCCTCGGAATGGCTGTCGGGCGGGACCGGCTCGGTTCGGATGAACATGTGGTCTGCGTGGCAGGCGATGCCGCGTTTACATGCGGGGTGAGCTACGAGGCGTTGAATAATGTGGCCGAGCAAACCAAGCGTTTCATTGTGGTGCTCAACGATAATGAATGGTCGATCGCCAAGAACGTGGGTGCCATCGCCACTTACTTCAACAAGATCGCCACCCATCCCACTTACGCCCATCTCCACGACAAAGCGGCTCAGTTTGTCGAAATGATCGGCGGTAAATCGGCCAAGGATTTCGCCCATCGGATCGAGGCTGGCGTCAAGAACCTGATCCTTCCCAGCGTCATCTTTGAAGAGTTGGGCCTGCGCTATTACGGACCGATCGACGGACACGATATCCCGCTCCTGATCCGGACCTTTGAGTTTCTCAAGACCCAGAACGAGCCGGTGCTTCTTCATATTCTTACCCAGAAAGGGAAAGGATACGCCCCGGCCCTCCAGCAGCCGGATAAATTCCATGGGCTTGGCAGGTTCGAACCGAAGACCGGCAAAACCGCTTCCTCAAGTTCGCCGACTTATGCCGAGATTTTCGGCAAGACCCTCGCCAAGTTTGCCGACAGCAATAACAAGATCTGCGGCATCACGGGCGCCATGCCGAGCGGCACCGGCCTCGGTATTTTTGCAAAGGCCCATCCCGATAAATATTACGATGTCGGGATTGCCGAGGAACACGCGGCGCTCTTTGCGGCAGGGCTCGCGACCCAGGGCTTCAAGCCGTTCCTCGCCATCTACTCAACGTTCATGCAGCGCGCATACGACATGATCGTCCATGACATTGCCCTTCAAAAACTCAACGTGGCGCTCTGCATGGATCGCGGCGGGCTCAGCGGTGACGATGGCCCAACTCACCATGGCCTTTTCGATATCGGTTATTTGCGACACATCCCCGGGATCGTCCATATGCAACCCAAGGACGAAGACGAGTTTGTGGACATGCTCTGGACCATGGCCAACTACAACTCGGGGCCGATCGCAATTCGCTATCCGCGCGGAATCGGCACCGGGGCCCAGCCCAAGGAGCAACCGCGCATTCTCGAGATCGGCAAGGCCGAGGTGATCCGCCACGGCACGCAAGTCGCCATCTTTGGGCTTGGGGGAATGTGCAGCATCGCCGAGGAAGCAGCCGCGCAATTGGAAGCAAAGGGGATCAGCACAGCGGTCATCAATGCCCGCTGGATCAAACCGCTGGACACCGGGACGATTGAATTTTTCGCCCGAAGCGCCGACGTGATCTGCACAATTGAAGACCACGTTTTGCATAACGGATTCGGCTGCGGAGTGATTGAACACCTCAACGATGCCGGGATAAAAACCGCCGTTGTCCGCATAGGCTGGCCCGATCAATTCATCGAGCACGGATCGGTCGATGCGCTCCGCCAGCAGCATGGGCTCACGGCGGAGGCAGCAGTGGAAAAAATTCTGCCGCTGGTAAAAGCCAAGGCTGCTTCCGGCAAGCCCAAGAGCGCCGCCTGAGATTCAAAAAAACGGGCAGACTTTAGCGCTTTAAAAGGGCTTCCTTCAAATCCAGGGCATAGGAAGGATTCACTTCAAAAAGAGCCTCCGGCATCTGCTCCATGGTGGTGTTCTCCGCATACGGGACAACCTCGGCATACCCGCTTCCAATGAGGCCGTTGAGGACATCGACCAAGTCCTCAGCCTGGATGTTTGTCCGAGCCAAAATGTCCGCCCCAAGAGTGCCTGTGGTGAAGTCGATTGCACGGATCACGGCACGTTCTCTTCCGCTGAGTTTGATTTCTTTCATCGGTCCCCAAAGCCGATCTCACAAAAATGATGCGAGCGCAAGCCGGGGGAGCGGAAAGTGCAAAGTGCGGTGGCAAGCGACAGGGCGACACCGCTTTCGGAATGACCTGTATCAATGCGGACCAAACAGCGGCGCACCGGAAGGCGCGGAATTGCACAGATCCAAAAACAGCAGCGATTGCTAAAAAACTTTCCGTGTAATTCCGTGTATTCCGTGGGCCACAATTCGGTGTCTGTCAGTGTATTCCGTGGGCAAAACTTCCGCAGGCAAACAAACCCCTTGCTCCCGGGCCGTTCTGTCCTATCGATACTTATGACTACTTCGCGCCCCACCTCCGCCAAGATCATTCAGCACGCCGAAGGCTTGGGCCTTCCCAACGCGGATTCGGTGCGAAAGCGGGCCCGGGAAATTGCACTGATCGATGGGCATTCGTCGGTTAGCAACGAAGACTGGCGTCAGGCGAAACGAGAACTCCATGGGGGGCACCAGACCAACTCGGGACAAAATGAATTTGAGCGGACAGTTGCCTTTTCTAATGTGGGCCATCATGTGGAGAATCTGAGACCCGACGGGGTAAACATCGGCGAAGAGCTCCTCGCCGAAGGAATGGACGAGGCGCTCCACGAACAGATGCTGGCTTCCCGGGTGGAAGAGTCGGCAGAAGACGACGTAGAGGAGTGAGGGAACGGAAAGTGCAAGGCCAGTGAACAGTGCAGCAGTGATCAGTTTTGGGTCTTCGGTCTTCGCCCCCCCACTGTTTACTGCCTGACTGTTCACTTTGCACTTTGCACTCCCACTCCCCCACTGTTCACTGACCCACTGTTCACTCATCATCCCCGCCTGTGTCCGACCACCCCGCTGAATCTCTCGTCCAAGGCCCGGACACCCCTTTCGATGTTTCGCTTCGCCCCCCGATGTTCAGCGAATTCGCTGGGCAGGAGAAAGTCTGTTCGCGACTTGAATTAATGGTCCAGGCGGTCCAGCAAAGGGGCGATGTCCTTGATCATATCCTGCTGAGCGGCCCGCCCGGCTTGGGCAAAACCACCCTGGCTTACATCCTGAGCCACGCGATGGGGGTGAAGATCAAAAGCACCAGCGGCCCGACGATCGATAAGGCCGGGGACCTCGCCGGATTGCTCACCACTCTTGAGCGAGGCGATATTCTTTTCATCGACGAAATCCATCGGCTCCAGCCGGCCATCGAGGAGTATCTCTATCCCGCAATGGAGGATTTCAAACTCGATATCATCATCGACCAGGGCCCCAACGCACGCAGTGTCCGGCTCAATCTTCCAAAGTTTACGCTCATCGGCGCCACCACCCGCGCCGGAATGATCAGTGCCCCGCTTCGGTCCCGGTTCGGAATGAACTCGCGCCTCGATTATTACACGGCCGATCAACTCCAGATCATCATTCTCAGGAGCGCAGGTTTGATCCAGGTCGAGATCGAATCCGATGGCGCCCTCGAAATCGCCGCTCGCGCCCGAGGCACGCCGCGCGTCGCCAATAATCTTCTGCGCTGGGTCCGCGATTATGCCCAGGTCCGGGCGGGCAACCGGATCACGCGGGAGGTCGCCGATGCCGCGCTCACCATGCTCGACATTGACGCCGATGGGTTCGATGAAATGGACCAGCGCATCCTTGAGGCGCTTATCCACAAGTTTGATGGCGGCCCAGTCGGGCTCAATTCCCTGGCCGTTTCCATCGGCGAAGACGCCGGCACTTTGGAGGACGTCAACGAGCCGTATCTGATCATGCAAGGTTACTTAAAGCGCACCCCGCAAGGCCGGGTCGCCATGCCAGCCGCTTACCGCAAATTGGGGATCACTCAACCCCCGCGCGAAGGCCAGTTCTTATAGGCGGAGATCGGAGGTTGGAGGTCGGAGGTCAGTCATCGGACCGATCCGACCGATCGGTCCAATCTGCGCCCGACCTCCGCACTCTGCCCTCAGACCTCCGACTTCCGAAACTGCCGATGCCCGCAAACCAGCTCCCACTCTTGTTCCCCGATCGGTCCCGGCTTCTGATCCATCCGCACCGGCGCGCTCCCGGTCGAATTCTTAACCCGCTTTAACCATTCCGGTCCCAACGGATTCTTGAGCAGATCCAGGGTATTACTTGCCACGGTCGTTTGATCTTTCTCCCCGATCCCGTCTCCGATCCCGACAAAGAATCCGGCCAGCAGCAGCGTCACTCGCACTGCCGTGGAGCGCGTATAATTGGTGAGCAGACACGGGACATCCGGAAGTAATCGTTGCCGCAATTGTTGGAAATGGCTGACTGTCCACATCTCGAGATTGGCCTTGGGCGAATACGGGTCGTAAAGAATTGCATCTGGAGGCGGAGCTGTGGTGGATGAAACCAGTTCGCAAAAATCGCCGAGGTGCAGGAACCATGTGACCCAATCGGACACATCGACTTTCCGATGATCGATCAAAGCCCGGGCCGATTCGCCGTGCCCACCCAGGTATTCAAGATCTTTGGGGTGCGCGATCGCAAACTCGAAGGGCGCCGTGGTGCGATCAAAGCTATGAAGCTCAACTCCCGTTCCAATTGATTCTCGAAACTCTTCGATAACCCCAATCGCGTTGGCGCCCGCCCCGAGCCCGACATCCCAAATAACAAATGGCCGATCAGCGATTGAACCCGCCCTCTCGATTAACCGCTGCTGTTTGACGTGCAACAGAGATGCTTCCTCCCATGGGCCCACGACGGGATGAAACGTCTCGCCATTTGCCGCTTCTCGCAAACTGCGCATCCCGTTCTTCAGAGTCACCAGTTCAAAGTCAGATGTCATTTTTTGGCGCGTTAAATGTTCTCATCATCCCCGCGCTTGCGTGCGCCCTTGCCGCATAAATGCGGAACTACAAACCCCGGAAGGCGCTAAATTGAGACGGACGCTGCTGCGTCCTCGGATGGCCAGTTCCCGCTCGTTAAGAGCA
The DNA here is from genome assembly GCA_043760145.1 of Spartobacteria bacterium. GTDB lineage: Bacteria > Verrucomicrobiota > Verrucomicrobiia > Chthoniobacterales > Chthoniobacteraceae > CAIURC01. Next base: position 497 of record JAYUPM010000032.1, on the reverse strand, counting down.
TCGAGCATGCGCAACTTTTCCCCGATGGGACGGGAGACAAGGCCTTGGCGATAGGCCCGCTTACTTTCAAGGATCCGCTGGAGGTCGAAGGTCATGGAGTCAGAGAAAGGACGGGGTCACCTCTTCAAATCTTCCGCAATGGTCGCAAACTGCTCCAGCGCGGCTTCCAGATCGGCGGCGATATCGGCGGCAATCACTTCGGGCGCAGGGAGATTTGCGCTCTCTTCGAGTGCGTCATCTTTGAGCCAGAAAATATCGAGGTTGACCTTGTCCCGTTTCGGTTTGCGATCAAAAAAAAAAGGACATTCGCCTTTACGCCTTGCGCATGGACATCGGTTTGAAATTGTTCCCAGCTCAACGGAACCAAGCAGCAAGGGTGCTTTGAATGATTTGAAAATCTTCCCTTTGCCACCGGTCGGCCACACCTTGTGATCCCCAGTCTTCGTCTGTTTTGAAGAACTCTGAGAACGTGGCGACGGCGGCCGCAAAGACCGGGC
>JAYUPM010000031.1:0-5311 GCA_043760145.1 Spartobacteria bacterium | reverse complement strand
TCGGGCAGGAACAACCGCGCCGGAGAACTTGTCAGATCCAAGCTCGCCGGACATCATCACGCCCTTGAACCGATTCCACCCGTTCTACTAACTACCTGAGCCTCCCTGATCGTATGCTTAGGTTTAGCATTTCCGGACGAAAACAGGGTCCATCCCACAATCCCACATGCACTCACGATCCATTCCGGCCGGATGGGGACTACTCCCTTTTGCGATTCTCGCGCTGTTCTGCTCTGACGCTCGCGGCCAAATCTTCTCCCTGCCCACTGAAAACGATCGTTTTGCCCCGGAATATTCGGTCTTTGCAGGAAGCCGGATCCAGCTTCGCTCTGAGCGGGATTTTGGGGAACTCAAGGCGTCGTGGTGGCTTCTTGGAGGCACCACCGCGATGCCACTCAAGAAAGATATCTTACTGGTCGCCGTCGCCGCGGACGGAGCTTTTACTTATGCGGTTGAGGTTCCTGCCGGCGAAAAGCCAGCGCGGCTCGCCCTCAAATGGCAAGGAGGCGGGGTCCCGGGAAATCTGCTGTTTGAGGCGCTGCCCGCCAATCTCTTGTCTGTGCTCAAGGAGAAGAAGATATATCTCTGCGGTGAATGGGAGGAGCTTTCCAAGGTCTTGAAAATTCATAATGTCCCCTTTGTTGTCTTGAAAAAAGGTGAGTCTCCTCCCGAGGTCGCTGAAGGCGCGTTGATCTTCTCGCGGCCTGAAACCAAAGAGAATTGGCAACCCCGGGCAAGCGACACTGTCGTTTTGGCTTCCCCTTCAAAAGGCAAAGGGTTGCGAGCCACACTGCTGCCTCATGGCAAAGGCTGGGTAGTCTCAATGGATCGCCGGTATTTTCGCGATTTCTCCCATGATGCCGAAGCGCAGAGCACCTTGATCACGCTGCTTCGACAAATCCCCGGTTTTCTTCACTAACCCAATGCCCGACTCCCTATGAAAATTCGATTCTATCCGTGCTTACTCTTGAGTCTGGCGCTCCACTTTCTCGGGCCGCTCCCTGCCTCCGGGGCTGAAGCGCCAGTAACCCTGGCGGTTTTCGACATCCAGGCCCTCGACGACTCCCTCAAATCGGCGGCGCTTCAAGTTGGTCCGCTCATCAATGCCCAGCTCTCCAATGAGCCCCTTCTGGTGCTGGTCGAACGGGCGGAAATTGACAAGTTACTCGGGGAACAGGAGCTCGGGGTTTCCGGGGCGATCACCGCCGAGAGCGCGGCCAAGATCGGTCAGCTTCTTGGGGCCAGGATCCTGGTGACCGGGCGCCTTTCCAAGTCCGGGGAACGGCTCCTCTTGGTTACGAAAATCATCGGCACCGATACGGGGCGCGTATTCGCCGATACGGCGTCTGCCAACAGCGAAGAACTCTTGGAAGCCGCTGTTGGAAAGCTTGCCCGGGACATTGCCAAACGCATCAAGGCGAACGGGGCAGATCTCATTGCGGCTCCCGAGAGTGCCGAAGCGCGCTTGATTCGGCTAAAGAAGCTTGTGGAGGGAAAATCCAAGCTGCCCTCTGTGTATGTAAAGATTCCCGAAGAACACGTCAGCCGGCGGGTGCCCGATCCCGCGGCGGAAACCGAGATCCTTAAAACCTTGCAGGAGCTCGGATTCGCCGTGGTCTCGGATCCCCAACTCGCGGATTTCAGAGTAACTGGAGAAGCTTTCAGTGAAGCCGGGGCGGTCAAGGGACAGCTCCGTTTTTGCCGGGCCCGAGTGGAAATCAAAGTGCAACCCAAGGTGGGAGCCGAGCTGTGGGTCGATCGTGAGTCGAGCAGTGGAATCGATGTTGCAGAGAATGTCGCCGCCAAGAATGCGCTCCAACGGGCAGGCGCACTATTGGCGGAACGCGTGGTTGTTCGCCTGGCGAAGTAAGCAGCTGTGGCTGCGGCGTCCCGCCGCATTTCATTGGTCTCTACTTCGCGAGCTTTCGTGCGGCGATGAGCTCGTCGCGGGAGAGGATCCAGAGGATGTTCGCCTTGGCATTGCTGATTACCAGCGCATCTTTGACGCCCCAGGCTCGATCGTCCGTAAATGGGCGAGGCTTATAGTCATCGGCAACCTTCCATCCTAACTCCGTCCGGAAGTAACTGAGCAATGGACCAATGTCCTTTGGCGGAACTTCAAAACGAAGTGGGACGCTCTTAATGCCATCCGGCTCGAAGAAGCTTAACCATGTCTGGGCACGTGATTCGCGGCCTTTGATGCGTTCAAAAGAAACCAGGCCATGGATATCCCCGACCATGAATGGAGAACAGGAACCTTCAATCGGGGGGCTGCCTGCAGGCGCGTCGCTGGCGTTGCCGATTAACAACAGGGGCGTGATCGTCGTGAAGTTTCTCCAGTCAGGTGTTCGCGTCCAATTGCCCGCCATCCATTTCAGCGACGCAGGAAAGGGAGCGCGATAAAGCACGCGGGACGGGAAGTAAGGAGAATCCTCCAGGATTTCGAATGGTTGCGTGGTGGGACTGTTCTCTGCGGTTCGGCCCCATGCCCGTTGAGCGCCGGCCTCACGGAAAGGCAAAGCCCATTCGCTCGATGGAGGCGCCTTGGGGTCCCACTCCCCTAACACCGACACAGTTCCGGTCTTGGTGGAGATTCGGAATGCAGTTGCCTTGAGCGAGCTTGCGCGTGCGCTGATTCGCGCGATCAAGAGGCCGACGTCGCCGTCGGGCAATCGGATCGCCCACTGATCCAGGGCTGGTTTCTCACTGAGCGCGGCATCGAGTGGGCTGACGTTGGGGATGCGCAGCGAATCGCCGACCAGCTCCAACTGATTGCTTTCCAAGTTCCAGCGATTTAACTGGCAGCGGTTTTCCCGGTCAGCTGGGTTTCGTGCTTCAGTCCAGAGATACACATAGGGGGCAAAGAAGCCGAGAAACGAAACATTCGCCGTATTGCCCTGCTGGAGGCGTTGTGTGATGGGGGCACGCCCGGCGGCGACACTATAAAAGTCAGTCCACCTTTCATTTCTAGCGGTGAAAAAATAGCGTCCGTCCACCGCCAAAGAATTCAGTGCCAGGCCAATGATAGGCCCCGAATTGTTCAAGATCTGCTTCGGTTCCCATTTTGGGGGCGAGATCATATTAACTCCCTGGATGCCCGAGTGGAGAGTGCCCTCGGGAGTTTGTGGAATAAACAGATTTACTCCATCGCTCTGGCTCTCGGCGATGAGCGGCAGGGAGATTTGCCCTTTCCAATCTTTAGCGGACCAGCAGTGCGTGACTGTGAATGCACCCGCTGGAATAGGACGATCCGGACTGCGCTCCTGCAGGAGGGCTTTGACCTCCGGATAGCTGCTCCGCAGAACGTCCATCGCACTGCCCATTCTCTCCGCATAGCTCATCACTGCCTTCCCCGGAGTGTTCCGGAGAGCTTCCGTTGCTTTCCAGTAATCGTCGAACCCTTCGGCAAGACGGATGGCGTCAACCGGGGCAAACCGCGCCCGGGAATTGGTATTCCACATCTGAATGATGTCTTCGAAAATCTCGTTGTGAAGGTATTGATCAGGACCGCGCTGTTGTAATAGACGCAGGATAAAATCGACCTTTTTAGAGGGCGTTGCGGTCCTCCAAGGGTCGTTGATCGGAAGACGTTTTTCCGTCAGCTGCTTGCCGGTAAGATAGGAAGCAAGATCGGCGTCCTGTGTCTTGAGTGGCCGCGCCGCGAGCGGCTGGCCACCAGGCAACTTGATGAGCCGCTTCTCGATGGCTCGTGCAAAACCCTGCCTGTAAATGGATTCGGATGCGGCCAGCTTGGCGGCAATTTCGTGGCTCCGGCGAAGGCACTCAGCTTCGTCGGCAGGCTTGCGCGGATAGAAAAGCGAAATGTCAGAGTAGCGGAGTTCCCGTTTGATGGGGACATCGCCATATTGCGGGAAGATGTGACCATCTTCGAGCATGACTTCCAATTTTCTCCAGAGTGGCTCCCCCTTCTCCTTTTCCTCAATCTCACTAAGGAGAAGGATCCGCTCCATTCGCTCTTGCGCCATCGCGTAGCTTTCCTCCCACAAGCTACAGTTTTGGATAATCGTCTTGGCGTAAACCTGCCTTTTCCAAAGCGCCGAGAAAACCTTTGCGAATGGCTGTGATGGAACCCATTGCGTGTCGGGAATCGCGTCAACGGCTTCGCGGATGGCTTTTCGGAGAGTGGGCAGCTCGTCGGCGAACATTTCCTCGGCTCGATCGTCGTAAATAGCGCGAAGCATTTCACCGGCCCAATAGGGGATGGTTAGTTGCGATGGGACCCAGTTCTCCATGAAAATTGGATCCCGCTGTGAAGGAAAGGCCCACGATTGGCGGGCAAGTTCGAGAGCGCTCAACATGCGTTCCACTGCCCCTCTGTCTTCCTTGAGATCACCAATGGAGGCATTGGAGCCTCCACCTACCCAACCGGTCTTCGGCCACGCCCAGTCGCAGAGCCCGATGGCGCGAAGCTGCAGCACTTCCGGCTCCCTCAATCCAAGGGCCCACGCGGCCGAGGATGCCTCATAGATTTCGCGTCCGGGAATCCCCCGGAATAACCTCTTCTGGTAAGTCTGTTTCGCCCATTCGAAAAGCGCTTGGGCCTCCTGCTTTGGCTCCCATGCCTGGGCTGGGTTCTTTTCAACCAACCCCATCGCACCCCGCAATTCTTTCATCATCAATTCCGCGAGAAGCGCGGGTTCCTCAAATTTTCCGCTGAAGAGAAAGTTGTGTGAGGCGCCGCCTGGCAGCTCCAACTTTCCGCGCAGATTGAGCAATTGGCCTTCTTTAGAGAACCCCAGCGTTAGGCGATGCGTGGCGGGCACTGGCGCCGGCGACTCTTGAGAGCGTGATAACTTATTCTCAAACATTGCCTCGGTGAGATTGCGCCGGTCCACCACCACCCATCCGGGTTCGCTTCCCATGCGCTGAGAGAAGAGTAGAGCCAGGCCTTGCCGGAGTTCAATTTCGCCGTTCACGTCGGAACTCACCGCTTTAAGATGCATGGCTACCGCGCTTGAACCGGCCTTTCGCAAATCAGCCAACTTCCGCACGGCCAGCTTGATCTGTGGGAACACAAATCCCGCGGCTCCCAATAAATCTTTCTCCACAATGGGGATAACCGTCTCATGCACGACGATTCCTCGCTCGGCCCAAATCACGCGTAATGGGGCCTTCTTGTGCGAGCCCTCCGTTGTTGGTCTTTCGAGAATGATTAAACCCTCAGCCCCGAGCATCGCGCCCGCCCTGCCGGGCTCTGCCGCGGCCTGTGTCATGCTCAGCGCCTGTTCTTCGAAAATTTTGCGAACCTGCTCGCGTTCAACCAGGACGACCCCCGGCTCCTTACTCAGCT
>JAYUPM010000030.1:0-2180 GCA_043760145.1 Spartobacteria bacterium | reverse complement strand
TCGTGGATCTCGGGGCGCGGCACAAGGAAGTGATTATTCCCGGATACACCCATCTGCAACGGGCCCAGCCAGTTTATTTTGCCCATCATCTTTTGGCGTATGTGGAAATGTTTGAGCGCGACATCCAACGGCTCGGGGATTGCCACAGACGGATGAATGTCATGCCGCTCGGGTCTGGGGCCCTTGCTGGCTCAACGATTCTTCTCGACCGCGAGTTGGTGGCGGACCTGCTCGATTTTCCGGCGGTCACCCGCAACAGCATGGATGCCGTGAGCGATCGCGATTTCGCCGTCGAACTGCTTGCGGCCATTGCCTTGATCGCCATGCATCTTTCTCGTTTGAGCGAGGACGTGATCCTCTGGGCTTCAAGCGAGTTCAAGTTCATCGTCATCAGTGACGCTTTCACCACCGGCTCCTCGCTCATGCCGCAGAAGAAAAATCCCGATGTGGCGGAATTAACCCGTGGAAAAACGGGCCGCGTTTACGGTAATCTTTTCTCGCTGCTCACCACATTGAAAGGGTTGCCGATGACCTACAATCGCGACATGCAGGAGGACAAGGAGCCGGTGTTTGATTCCGTGGATACCATCAAGGCCGCGCTGGCGGTATTCACCGCAATGCTCGGAGGCATCGAAGCGAACCCTGCGGTTTGTGCGGCCGCCGTCGCGGATCCAAATTTGCTCGCAACCGATCTCGCCGATTACCTCGTGAATCACGGGGTCCCGTTTCGCAAAGCGCACGAGGTGATTGGGAAAGCGGTGGCGCTTTGCGCGGATCGAAAGTGCGAGTTACCCGAGTTAAGCCTGGCGGATTACAAGGCTTTCTCCCCAGCTTTTGAAGGAGATGTCTTCGAGGTGCTGACCGTGGAAAAATCGATGGCCGCCCGACAGGCGATTGGCGCGCCCTCCCCCGCAAACGTTGCTGCGGAGCTGGATCGCTGGCAGAAGGCCCTGGAGATTAAATAGGACCCATGGCCTTTCACGAATTCATTGCTGACACCGGTGACTGGAAAACAGTGGAGAGCGAGACCGTGTTCGCGAACGCCCATCTTGAAGTCCATCGGGTCACGGTGACTTCGCCGACCCGGCCCGAGCCGTTTCAATGGACAGTGGCGCATCGGCGCGGGGCCGTGGTGGTGGTGCCGGTGACAAGGGAAGGGGAGTTTCTCCTGATCCGCCAGGAACGGGTCCCGATACGCGCCACGATCTGGGAGTTTCCAGCCGGTCAAATCGATCACGCTGCTCATGACGAGGAGACAATCCGCCGAACTGGTTTGCGGGAGTTACGCGAAGAAAGTGGCTACGAGCTTGCGCCGGATGGCGTGGTCACTTCGCTCGGTCTATTTTTTCCAAGCGCCGGTTTTACGGACGAGCACAGTCACATCGTGATGGCAGCGCCTGTGGTGCGCAGCGCGCATGGCTCCGCGCATGACGCCCACGAGGCGATCACCGATTGCCGCGCCTTCTCCGCCTCTGAGTTAATCGCACTGGTCGCTTCCGGCGAAATCCGCGATGCAAACACGCTCGCCGCGTTTGCCCGATTGGTGGCGATGGGTCTGCTCAAGGCCTGAAGTTCTTCGTGGCAGAGGCGTCCCGCCTCTTTTTTGATTCTTCCTCGTGGCAGCGGCGTTCCTCCGCTTTTTCTTGTGTCTCAAGAAGAGAAGAAAAGAGCTGGAAAGCATGTATCTGTTTAGGGCCTTCCGGAGTTTGTAGTTCCGCATTTATGCGGCAAGGGAGCATCCCCACCCTTCTTCATTTTGCCTTCTGACTTTTTCTTCTTCCTCAACATTCCGGGCTGTGTCGGAATAAAACTTAAGGTTTAGGCCATTGCGGTCGAATGGGGAATTGACGACGACCGGCAGCAGGAATACGGTGCGGACGTCATGGAAGCCATCGCCGAAAAACTAGAGAACAAGCTCCATGAGTGGAAGCCGGAAACCTCTCAAAAGGTTCGGGCGCTCGTAGCTGAAATCATCGAACAGGCAGACGACGACGCTCTGGACATCGGCCGCTCTCGGAGCGTCGAGCAAGAAGTGATGGACATACTCGATGAGCCCCCGGCCCGGTGAAGTGTGGATGGCAGACCTCGGGATGGCTGCCAAGACGCGCCCGGTCGTGGTGGTGTCGAGATACGATGAAGACCCTCCGCGGGTCCTGGTGCTCTACGTGCCGCTGACCTCG
>JAYUPM010000029.1:0-2180 GCA_043760145.1 Spartobacteria bacterium | reverse complement strand
TGCGGTTGCATGAGGACGTGGTTGACCTCGCGCAGATCGACAGTGCGGGTTGCGATGCGCACGGCTTGGATAAGTGATGCGATGCAGAGGTTGCGGGCAAATATTGACAATTCCCCTTGTTTCCGGATCTGTGAATCTGTGGTTAAAAAGTTCTTTTCTGTGGGATGGCTGTGAAGAAAAGTCAGAAGTCAGAATGAAAAATGCAGAAGTGGGGGAATGCGCATTTGCCGCATAAATGCGGAACTACAAACTCCGAAAAGCGGCAGAGGACTGCCGCACTACAAAACCTGTCGGATCAATAGCGCGCCATTTACTCCGACAGGTGTTACCGATTTAAGAGTGGGCCAGAGGGCGGCTGGAAGCCGCCCCTCCCAGTTTCGAGCGCGCGCGCCCGCAGTAATGGAACTATAATTAAGGGACGTCTATTCCTCCAGGGAGGGGCCGGCGAAGGCGAGCGATTCCTCGACCCATGTGTCCATGCTCATAACCGCCCGGCGCTGTTTAAATGCCCGAGTCTCTGCGCGGGCCTGGGCTTTCTCAATTAATTGGGAGGCCATGAATAATGCGCCAGGTGAGTTATGGATCAATAACCCGCGGACTCTTGCATTGAGCCAGGCCGGCGAGTGCTTTCGGATCAGTTCGTCTTCGATGCTCACAAATGCCTGCGAGGAACCGGGGTCGCCTTGGCGGGCGGCGCGCCCCATCAATTGCCGATCGATTCGACGCGACTCGTGGCGTTCGGTGAGGATCACGTGAAGGCCGCCGAGTTCCTGGATGCCGCGGCCGAGTTTAATATCGGTGCCTCTGCCTGCCATGTTTGTGGCAATGGTAATTGCCCCCGGCTGGCCAGCTGCGGCGATGATGTTTGCCTCATCCTTGTGGCGTGTTGCGTTAAGCAGGTTGTATTGGAGTCCTTTGTCGTCGAGCCATTGGCTTAGTTGTTCGCTTGCTGCCACACTCCGGGTCCCGACAAGCACCGGCTGGTTTTTTTGATGGCGTGCCAAGATTTCCTCAACAACCGCCGCCCATTTATCCTTTTCACGCGCAAATATCTGATCAGCCATCTCGATTCTTACACAGGGGCGATGAGTCGGAATCCGAATCACCGGGAGCCGGTATAACTGCCAGAGTTCCGGGGCGGCTTCGAATACAGTTCCCGAGAGTCCACTTAGATTGTGATAAAGGCGGAAGAAACGTTGAAAGCTAAGACGGGCCAATGTTTCGGCAGGAGGCGTGATTTCGATTCCTTCCTTTGCCTCGACTGCCTGATGAAGGCCTTCGCGCCATGTCCTCTGATGCATGAGGCGACCTGTGAATTCATCGACAATCACAATCTTGCCTTCCTCAATGACATACTGTTTACCGAGATGGAAAAGTTCGCGGGCCCGGAGTGCCTGGGAGATTAATTCGAGGCGCCGTTCAAGGCCTTGCCACATTGGGGGAAGCTCACTGAGTCGGGCTTCCATCTTGTCGAGTCCAGGAGGTTTGAAAGTCACTTCCTGGGTTTGCGGATCGATTGTGAAATCCGTGTCTAGAATGAGCGCATGGGATAGCTGATGCGCCGTGAGACAGGCGTCGTTCAACTCTTTGTTTTCGCGGGGCCGGCTGATGAGCAATGGGGTGACAGCCTCGTCAACAAGGGCGCTGTCTGCTTCATCAACGATGGCGATGTGCAGGCCGCGCATCACGAGAGAATCCTGGGCGGCAGCCCGTGGTTGAAGCATGTTGCGAAGGCTCCGCCGGGTCGAATCGGTCAATGGCCCCAACTGCAACCGGTCCCGCAAAAAATCGGCGGCGGCTTCCTTGCTGGTGGTGTAAGTAATGTCAGCAGAGTATCCGGCGCGGCGTTGGGGTGATTTCATTTCGCCCGTAACGCACGCCACAGTCAGCCCGCAGCTCTTGTAGAAATCACCCAGCCACGCGGCATCGCGGGCTGCAAGGTAATCATTGGCTGTAATCACATGGCAAGGACGCCCGGTCCATCCGGCGAGGACCGCAGCGAGCGAGACCGTCAAAGTTTTCCCTTCGCCTGTTGCCATCTCCAGGAGAAATCCAAGGGACGCGGCGAGAGCGGCCGTGATTTGGACCGGGTAAGGCGAAAGACCCAATTCGCGGCGCGCGGCTTCGACGATTGAAGCCATGCTTTCATTTATAAGCGATTCACTGACTTTGCGATGACG
>JAYUPM010000028.1:0-5317 GCA_043760145.1 Spartobacteria bacterium | reverse complement strand
ATCGATCCCGATACTGGCGCTGTGCTGGCCGCCAAGCTTGATCAAGTCGAGGCCCAGGCGCACGGATTGCTGGCCACCGCGATTCAAGGAAGGATCCTTCGGGACGGGGTCCGGACAGTGATTTTCGGCGCGCCCAATGTCGGCAAATCGTCGCTCCTCAATCGGTTGCTTGGATATGAGCGGGCCATTGTCAGCGCGCGCCCCGGGACCACTCGCGATGTCATTGAAGAGGTCATTAATTTGCGTGGGATCCCGCTGCGGCTTATTGATTCGGCGGGCATTCGCGAATCAACCGATGAAATCGAGCAGGAAGGAATGGAACGGACCCGGCGCCAACTGGAGCGGGCCGACCTGGTGTTGCACGTCGTGGATGCGAGCCAGCCACGCGACCTCTCAACGACACCTCCGGAGGCAAGGTTCGTCGTCCTGCAAGTGCTCAACAAGATCGATCTCGGAGAACACGCGAACTGGGATGGCGTGGATGGTGTGCGCATCTCATGCTTGGAGGAAGGGACGCTCGGGCGTTTGGATGAGGCGATTCTCGCCCAACTCCAGGGAGGACACGGCATTCATCGTGATTGGTCCGTGGCGATCAATGCCCGGCACAAGGCGTGCCTTGAAAATGCCCTCCATTTTACCGCCGCCGCCCGGGCAGCCCTAACCGATGGGCTATCCCCGGAATTCGTCGCGGAAGAATTGCGGAGCGCCCTGGAATTCGTTGGGGACGTGGTGGGCCGGGTCGATGTGGAGGATGTGCTCGGGAAGATTTTCAGCACATTTTGCATCGGGAAATAAATTACAGGACTGTATCGTTGCCGCTGCCCATGATCGAGTCGCTCTATAAAAAGGTTGTCCGCCCCCTGCTCTTCGCGATGGATCCGGAGGTCGTCCATCACCTGGCGATGGACACCCTGCGCTGCAGCGGACGGTTCCTCGAATACTGCGCTCCCACCAATAATCTTCGCGATCCCAAGCTGGTCCGGCACATGTTCGGATTGCGTTTTCCCAATCCAGTCGGGTTGGCCGCCGGTTTCGATAAGAACGCCGTAGCTCTCCGGGCATGGCAGGCACTCGGGTTCGGCTTCGCCGAAGTCGGCACGATCACCGCCCGCGCCCAGCCCGGTAATCCCAAGCCGCGGATCTTTCGGATCCCGGAAATTGGCGGGCTCATCAACCGGCTCGGGTTTAACAATGACGGGGCGGATGCGGTCGCCGAGCGGTTGCGGCATCTGGAACAATCCGGCTGGTGGCCGCGTATGCCAGTTGGGATCAACATCGGGAAATCAAAGATCACGCCACTGGAAGAGGCGACGAGCGATTACCTGCTTTCTTTTGAGCGGCTCCACAGTTTTGGCGATTATTTCGTGCTCAACATCAGTTCACCCAACACCCCGGGATTGCGGGCCCTGCAGGATCGGGGCGCCCTCAATGAGTTATTGGAAACAATTCAACGGCGCAATACCGACCGCCGCCCTTTGCTGATCAAGATCGCCCCGGACTTGGAATGGGGTTCCATTGAAGAGATCATCGGTTTGGCTCAGGAGCACGAACTGGCGGGAATCATCGCCACCAACACGACCGTCGATCATTCGAGTGTTCCTGAGGCGCGTCGCCAGCAAGGCGGTTTGAGCGGCCTGCCATTGCGTGCCCGGTCCACGGAGATTGTCCGGTTTATCACAGAACGCACGGCACTTCCGGTGATCGCCGTGGGCGGGATTTTCAGCGCCGACGATGCCATGGAGAAACTGGATGCGGGAGCGGCCCTGTTGCAGATCTACACAGGATTCATCTACGAAGGGCCCGGGCTGATCCACAAAATTTGCGAGGCGATCCTGCACCGTCAGGTGTGAACCCGGGCCACGGATTGCGTGAATGGGTGGCGTCTTTTCCGCGACCGCGTTAAATTTCGGTCTCGCGATAAATAGGGAGTCATCATTCCGACAGGTTCTTCGGCTTGGTGGCTGGTTTAGCGGGGACTGCTTCAGTTGCAGGGGTTGCCGGAGCTGCGGGGACCGCCCCGGGACCCTTGTAGTTGAAGGTCCAGCGGGTCTCCATTTTACGCCCACTCACCTTGGCCGATAATATCACCGTGTAGCTCGGCTCCCTCAGATCCTGTGGGACTTTCGCCTCCGCAATCTTCGATACCGGATCGAACTTCACAGGAATCGGGCCCACACCGCTCAAACGAATTTCCACACTCCCAGGATCGATATTTCCGAAGGTCGCAAGGTTCGCCTTCAATGTCGGACGCGGGTCGGTGACCGTCTCCCCTTCCATCGGCTGGGTCACCATGGAAGCAGCCGCCAACTGGCCAATCGTCGATTCCCCGGCGTCCGCGCCGGCCCCGCCACCGATCATCTTGATGGCCGACTGAAAGATTAGCGGTTTGCCGCCTTCAATTGCGTAACGTCCCAAATGATCGGCGGGGCTATTGTAAGTCAACCGCTGGCCATAAACGGAAAAACTCGCTTCGTAACCGGACTCGTTGGCGATCCGCCGCACATCGGCATTATGATTGCCGTAAGGATAAGCCAGACACTTCACCGAGATGCCCAGTTGCTGCTCGATGAGTTTGCGGGAGCCAGCGAGTTCGTTGCGCAACCATTGTTCATATTGCTCTGGGGACTTCCCTTTTTTAACCCGCAGATCCATGTGGGAAACGGTGTGGGACTCAATATCGACACCGGCATCGCGCATCTCACCGAGCTCATCCCAACTCATCGACTGCCCGCCCGCGTTGGGCTGGCCCTTGATGTAATTGGTGTAAATGAACATCGTAAATGGATAGCCGTGCTTTTTCAGAATCGGCCACGCAACTTCGTATCCGGAGCGATACCCGTCATCGATGGAGATGATGCAGCTTTTCTCCGGGATCTCTTTTTCCCCGCGACGCCATGCAAGGAAATCCTTCATTGGGATCACCGCAAATCCATTCTCCTTGAGGGCCACCAGCTGCTGCTCAAATTCCACCGGATTGATCGCCAGCGCATCCTTGGGACGATCCTCGAATCGGTGATAACAGAGGACAATTACGGATGCTTTTGAATTGGGCTGCGATTTTGCAGGGGTTGCTTCCGTTGCCTGCTCCTCCGGCTTCGCAGCTGGGGCGGGGGTGGCGGCTGCCTTCGGGGCCTCTGGAGCCGCCGCCTCCACCGGTTTCTTTTTTTCAAGAAATGGAAGGCTCTTGATTTTGTTACAGCCCGTCAGGGGAACCGCCGCCAAAAGGCACATCAGGGCAAATTTCCGAGTCATATTTTGTATCCGCATTAAACCGACCATAGCCAATCCCTCCCCGCTGGGAAGATGGAAGCCGTTCTCATGGCCATCGCATTTGGAATGCACGTTGGCCGGATCAAAGTCCAAGCTTCGCGAAGGTCCCATCGACATGCTTGAAATGGATTTCCAAGGAGCAGAGCCGGTCGATCTCTTCGCGGGTCAGCAGGGCGGCAACCGGCGGCTCGGCCATCAGGTTTTCCTGCAAACTGACCTCCCCCTGCCACGTCTTCATCGCGGCGCTTTGCACCGATTCATAAGCCGTTTTGCGCTCCATCCCGCGCTCGGTCAGTTTCAGGAGAATGGTCTGGCTGAAATAGAGACCCTTGGTCAGCCGCATATTGCGCTCCATGTTTTCAGGATAAACCAGCAACCGGTCCACCAGCTTGCGCAATGTGACCAGCATGTAATTTAAAAGAATGCACGAGTCCGGCATGATCACCCGCTCCACCGACGAATGGCTGATGTCGCGCTCGTGCCAAAGCGCGACATTCTCCAAAGCGGCCATGGCATTTCCACGAAGGATTCGCGCAAGGCCACTCAACTTCTCGCCGGTAATCGGGTTGCGTTTGTGGGGCATGGCGGAACTCCCCTTTTGACCGGCCGAAAAATATTCCTCGACCTCAAGAACTTCGGTGCGCTGAAGATGCCGGAACTCAGTCGCCCAGCGGTCAATGGACGACGCGATAATGGCGAGTGTTGTCTGGAATTCCGCGTGCCGATCCCGCTGGATGACCTGAGTGCTCAACGCCGCCGCCTTGAGCCCGAGCCGTTTGCACACTGACTCTTCCACGCGCGGGTCGAGATGCGCGTGGGTCCCGACGGCCCCGCTTAATTTGCCGACCCGAATCCGGGGCTGGACCTGTTCGAGTCGCTCGAGTGCCCGGCCAAACTCGTCATACATCAAAGCCAACTTGAGTCCGAACGTGACCGGTTCCGCGTGAATCCCGTGGCTGCGCCCCATCATCGGGGTCAATTTAAATTCGCGAGCCCGGCGGGCAACGACCTCACGCAGATCGCGCAAATCTTTGAGCAAAAGATCGGAAGCCTCGGCCATCTGGACTGCGAGCGTCGTATCGAGGACATCGGAGGAAGTCATTCCCTGGTGCATCCATCGGCATGCAGGCCCCACATAGCTGGCGACATTTTCAAGAAAAGCGATGACGTCGTGGTTGGTCCGCTTCTCAATCTCCATGACCTCCTGGAGGTCGAATTTCCCTTTCGCGCGGATCTCTGCCGCGTCTTCCTGGGGAACCACCCCAATCTCGGCCTGCGCCTCGCAGGCGAGCGTTTCAATCTCGAGCCAGATTTCGTATTTGCGTTGGTCCGTCCAAATGGCGGCCATTTCGGGAAGCGTGTAGCGATCGATCACGCACCGATACTAAGTGACAAGGCGACAAGGTGACAAGGTGCTTAGCTAAGTGACAAGGTGACCGACTGGAATGGCGCGAACTTAAGCGGGTTTATCGTCCTCGTCCTCGTCCCTCGTCCTCGTCCTCGAAAACGACAATGGACGGGGAATCGAGGACGGGGAATCGAGGACGAGGGACGATATTTCCTTAACTTCGCGCCATTCGTGACCGACTGCGGTCCCCCGCTCTCCGTGCCCCGCCACGCAGATGCCTAGCAAACGCGGGCCCGGATTTTGCGGCCGTGGCTGTTCAAACGGACCTTCCCGCTATCGAGCAGATCGGCAACGGCGGCGACCGTTTCCCGATTGTTTTTGCTGTAGGAACTCACCGCCAGGATCAGGTCGCCAAGGCTATACTGATTGCGGGCGGCTTTTTTAAGGGTCTTTTTCATGGGGTTTGGGGTTGTTGATTAGAAAACACAACTGGGGTTAGAGCATTTCCAAGGCCGTTATCTCCAAGAAGCGGCTCACCACTGAATCGCGACTGGTCAAATGGTTGGACGGGCGGGGGGCGCAGAAATTCGAGAAGTCAAATCGGGACCGAATAAAAATCGCGGCGCTCCCCACTTCACCAATCGCCATCTTAGACCGTCGACCGCGGGTTTGGTTCAAACCGATTGTCGGAGATCGGAG
>JAYUPM010000027.1:0-5318 GCA_043760145.1 Spartobacteria bacterium | reverse complement strand
CCGTCACCTTGTCACCCCGTCACTCTTTCAACACAGGCTTGAGAATGGCCGAGAGCGTGTCGGGATTATCCGTGGCGCGGATGAGATCGAGGTATTTTGGGCCATCTCCATACTTCAACTCCACGGTGCGGAAACGTTCGCCGTCGAGCAGGAGCAGCTCCACCTTGCGGGCCGTCACGCTTTCGGCAATCGCGTCCTTGAGCCGTTGGGAACTGAATTTGCGTCCATTGACCCCGGTAATGATCATGTCGCTTGCAAGCGCCGCGCGATCTGCGGGCGAGTTGGGAACGACAATCCCGATCTTGCCGTCGTCCCCTGCAGAAAGACCCAGCGACGAGGTGGCGCTCACTCGTTTGCCCTCCTTGTCGCGCTCGCTCAAATAATCGCTTTGTTTGGCGCTGTATTGAAGCCGGTAACCGAGTGTCTTCGGAAGAAACTCCAAGCCCAGGGCATCCTTGGACTTGGTGATCCGATCATTGAAGAACTTCTCCCAGTCTTCCTCCGCGAGTTCCTTGAGGGCCGTAATGATTTCCTTGAGTTCGTAGGCGACCACCGGTGGCTGCTTTAAGCGATCGGCGGCGAAGAATTTTTTGCAGAAATCATCGAGGCTCTTGCGACCATTGGTTTTTGCGCGAATCAAAGCGTCGGCTTCGAGCCAGACAACGAGCCCTTCATCGTAAAAATCCTGGCCGCGTCGCAGTGATGCCCACGCCGGACTATGCGCCCGGCCAATCCAGCTCGCGGTCGCGGTATCCTCAAGCGGACGCCATTTCCGGCCCTCCGCGCGCATCAAAAAATCGAGCTTGTTGGCGAGAACCGGGAGATATTCCTCAATGCTCACGATTCCTGCCCGGACCGTGAGCACTTCCCCGAGATATTGGGTCAGGCCTTCATAAACCCAGAGCAGTCGTGTCCTCTCTGTCTGATGAAAGTTTGTGCTCACCATCCCCGCAGGCCGACGAAATTTGCCACACCAGGAATGCACGAACTCATGGGGCAGCAGATATGCAGGCCACCCTTTGCGTTTTTTGTCATCCACCAGATCGCGCTCCCCCACCGAGTTGAAGCTCGATGCCAAATGCTCCAGTCCGTTGCGGGGAACCGTATCACTGCAAACCACGAGGAAATGATACGACTCCCACCGTGCTCCGCCAAAGAGCGCGACCCCCTCGGCAACCAGCTTCCGATATTGGCCAATCAGCTTTTCGTCGATCTGCAGGGCGCTGGCCGCTTCGCTGGTCAGATGCAGGAACGCGGGCGGTGTGTTTTTTCCGGTCAACTCAATGGTCCGGAAATTTTCTCCACAAATAAGCGGGCAATCGACGACATATCGGAGCGGATCGGCCGCAAAATTGACAATGTTCGCCCCCTCGGCATTTGCCGGGTTCGCGTCGGCCTTTGGTCGGAGAGCGGTCCCGTATTTCCATCCAGCGGGAAGTTGAAGTCGGACCGAGGCGGTGGTGGTATCGATCGATGTCCCTTCGGGATAAAGCAGGACCGTGTTCCAGTTAATAACGCCAAGAAGCGAGTTGCCGAAACTATCGACGCCACTCGAGTTCACTGAGGGCTGATTGCATATGTAATCGAGCTTCGCTATGACCCGGTCCGCGCCAGCCGGAACCGTAAGATGGAATCGGTTCATCTCCTCCTCGTCCCGATGCCACAGAATCGGTTCGCCCTTGGCCGTTTCAAACCGGAGCCCTGCCAGGTTCTGGACCGGCCCGGCCGGAGCATGAACCCCAGGAATCCATTTCGGATACCAAAGGATCATCTGGCCCGGGGACGCGGGAATTTCCAGGCGGGCATGCAGAAGCGCCCGAGAAATCTCCCTCGCATCAACCGCCACCTCGATGTTCGGAGCCGGGGCGGCAAAGAGGGAGGTTTGGAGAATCGCGCAAAAGAGGGCGGATAAAGGGAGAAACGCTTTCATGTCCGGCGTGTTGTGCGTGCGCGGCGGGGAAAAGGCAAGGCGGAGATGGGGGAAGACAAGGAGGCACCTCTTAAAGCCCAAGGTTGCCGCGGCGGCGACCTTGGGCCCTTCGAGAAAACGGAATCAACCCCGAAAGGTGCTAAACAGATGAGGAGCGATAACTGCCGGAAGCCGGGGTTTTCAAACCCCGGCGGGTCGGCAATGCAAGGATGCGTCAAGGAGCAGCCGCCTGCCACGCGGGAGGTTGGGTCCCCGATCGCGAAATCATTAAATGCATGTCTCCCTTCACTCATGCTGCCCTGATGGCGCGCCCGGAATGGAATTGGTGGCCAGACACGCCCCGGCAACTGGCAAATCCCCGGAAATAGCTAGATTGCAAACTCATAAAGAGTTTCTCTAAGGCATACATTCGCCCATCCGCGCCACCGACCGCTCGAATTGAAACCATCCTCCCTCAAGCCGCCACCGTTTCGCTGTCCCCATTCTTTCCGCTTGGGAAGCGCCTTAACACAGATGATCTCGAAATGAACCAATCCGATCTGAGTGTAAGCTTCTTCTGGCTCGTGTTGATCCAGGGGCTCTGGATCGTTTTCGCCACGTTCCGGTTGATCTCAAGAGGCGATGAGATACCGTTGATCGCCTCGGGATTTCTCGCTTTTTTTTCATCGTTCCGATACTGGTCGGTCACTTCTGGACGGGCGGATTGGGTGAACTTGGGCAACTTCGGCTTTGGCGATATTCAATCGCAGGACGCGCTGGTGGCACTTAATTATATTGTCCTTGGGCAGTCTGTTTTGTTTGCCACTTACTTTTTGGCGCAACGGAGCAAGACGGTAGTCTTGAACCCGGTTCCTATGGCACCTCAATTGGAAGGCTGGCTTCGGAGGAAGGTATTCATTTTTGGAGTCATTGCGATTCCGTTGGTTATTCTTGTGCAGGGGAAAATGAGCCAGGGATTCAGCCAGGGTCAGAAAGTCGTGCAAATGAGCGGGTATCTATACCTTTTCCCGATGCTCCTGATTAGTGTGGGGATTTTTATTGCGGTTCTTTGGAAACTGGGCGCGATCAAGACCGTCTGGCATAAGCTCTTCGCGGTCTTTTTGATTTACCGGCTAATTAGTTTTACGTTCGGGCCAACTTCCCGGTTTATGTTTATTGGATGGATGCTGGCCGGGTTGATTATTCTCACCGCAGGCTTGAATGCGCGGAAGCAGGCGATGTGGCTCGGGCTTGGGGGAGTGGCGATCATCGCGCTGGTTTCGTTTGCCGGGTCGCTGCGCGGCTTGATGGACGATGCCCCTGTTTCCAGCCGCGATATCGTCGGCGAGCGCGCGCTCAAGCGGACACTTTCCGCCGAGGACGCCAACATGCTCGATGGTATGGTGTTGATTCAGCGCATTTATCCGCAGGTGCTCCAATACACTTGGGGAATGGAACACTTGGAGACATTCACTCGGCCCATCCCGCGGTCGTGGTGGCCGGAAAAGCCCGTCGGCGGTTACATGAACAAGCTCGGCATCACAAGCATCACATCGGGGTTCACCTTGGGAATTTCGCCATCCATTTTCGGTTCCTTTTATCAGGAGGGAGGAGTGTTTGGGATTGTGGTTCTGTCGATTGCTTACGGGCTGGTAATTGCGGCAGTTGTTCGCCTAAGTGTCCGGGTGGCCCCGGCCGCGGGTATGGTTTTGCGGGGCATGCTCGCCGCCTCTCTCATCCCTCTTTTGCGTGGAGGCGATCTTCCTGGAATCTACGCCTGGCTCGGAATGGCTTTCTGGCCGTGCGCGTTAATCTTCTGGTGGAAGCGCCGGGAATTCGGATTCATTGCGCCAAAAACCGCTCCCGGAGAAATGGTGGAGTTCTAAAGCCATATACAAGCAAATTTGAATCCCGCGATCGGGCATATGTTCTCATCATCCTCGTGTTTGCGGGCGCCCTTGCCGCATAAATGCGGAACTAACCCCGAAAGCAGCTGAGCGCACCCCGATTTCAGGTTCTTACAGCGCCTGTTCTTCCGCCGGGAGGAACGCCTTGAACCGGGCTTTGTCGATGGCCTTCATGTAAGCCTCATGCGGGCTGACAATGCCTTGCTGCATGACCTGCCAGATGGCGTCGTCCATGAACTGCATCCCCTGGCCTTTGCCGCCGACAATGACGTCCTGAAGTTTCTGAGTCTGTCCCTCCCGGATGATCGCGCTCGCGGCACTGTTGACGACAAGGATCTCGTTGACCGCGATCCGGCCGCTTCCATCCGCGCGTTTCAAAAGCAACTGCGCGACCACCCCGCGCAGCGAGTTGGCCAGCATCGTGCGGACCTGTGCCTGCTGGTCGCTTGGAAATACATCGATCATCCGATCGACGGTTTTTCGGGCGTTGTTTGTGTGAAGAGTCCCGAAGACAAGCAGGCCCGTCTCCGCCGCCGTGAGCGCCAACTGGATGGTTTCCAAGTCCCGCATTTCACCGACGAGCACAATATCGGCATCCTCGCGCAAGGCAGCCTTTAGGCCGGCAGGGAAAGAGATGGAGTGATCAGGCACTTCGCGCTGGGTAATGATCGCGCGTTTGTTGGAGTGCACAAATTCGATCGGCTCTTCGACAGTAATGATATGCCGGGAAAAATTGGTGTTGATGTAGTCGATCAGTGCCGCAAGCGTCGTCGATTTTCCCGAGCCGGTCGGGCCAGTGACAAGGACAAGGCCCCCGCGCAGATGGCCGAATTCCTTGACCACTGCGGGGATCCCCAGTTTATCGAGGGAGACGATCTTGGTCGGGATCAACCGGAAGACAGCGCCATAACCATGAGTCTGCTTGAGATAATTGCAGCGGAACCGGGAATCGGCATCCATCTCGTAAGCGAAGTCGAGATCGCCTCCCTCTTCATAGCGCGCCCACCGATCGGGGCCGCAGATTTCGCTCATCATGAAAGCCATTTCCTCGCGTTGGAGGACTTCATTGCGAATGGGAAGTATCTCGCCGTGTCGGCGGATTTTTGGCGGTTCGCCTTCCCCGAGGTGAAGATCGGAGGCACCGGCGGTTACGAGCACTTCGAAGAACTGGTCGATGTAAGGCACGTGAAAAAAAGTCGAGGATTGGGGTTAAGGGACGGCTACTTAAAATTCTGTTTCATCGCGCTCTTTTGATCGGCCCGCGCGTAAGCTTCTTCCTGGGAGATGATTCCCTGGTTGTAAAGATCGGCGAGGGAATCATCCATGAGCTTCATTCCGTTCTTGCGCCCAGTCTGAATGATACCGGGGAGCATGAAGGTTTTGGCGTCGCGAATGACGGCGCCAACTGCCGGGGTATTGGTGAGAACCTCGAGGGCCAGCACGCGTCCTTTGCCGTCTTTTCTCGGGACCAACTGCTGGGAAATGATGCCGCGCAAACTCTC
>JAYUPM010000026.1:0-5324 GCA_043760145.1 Spartobacteria bacterium | reverse complement strand
GGCGCAGATACCGGAAGGAGGAGAATCATCTACGAGCAGTCGCTTCTCCCTCCCTTCATCTGCGTCCCTCTGAGAAATCTGCGGTTCAAACTCCGGATTTTTTAACCACGAATGTCGCGGATGTTCGCGGATCGGGAGAAGACCGAACCAAACTTTTTCCGCCTGGGTTCTTCATCCGGGTTCATCCGTGGTTTATAATTCCCCGGCAGGGAAAGCGCTTCCGAAAACTGGGAGGGGCGGCTTCCCAGCCGCCCTCTGGCCTGCTCTTAAATCGGTCACACCTGTCGGATAAATGGGCGCGCTATTTATCGCGTGAGCGTTTTGTAGTGCGCCAGTCCTCTCTGGCGCTTTCGGATTGGATTGCGGGTCGGTTCGACAGTCGCGAATGCGGGTAATTGGGCGCTCCAAGACGCATGGTTGCCCGGTCTTGACCATGTAGAACCTGATCTCATGGGACAGCATCCGCCCATTGCAATGGGCACCCAGCAAAAACTCGCAATCGACCTCCTGTGAAAATCACCCGCAACCCCTTATAGAATCAAGACTCCCGCCCATTTTTTTCACCCTGTGGGATGCTAGTGTTCCGTTTTCATAATTCATAATTCGTAATTCATCCTTTTCTTGGCGGCCCCGATCCTTTCAAGTCGCGCCCCATTTTACGCCCTGCCCCACTGGCTTGGGCCCATCCTCTAATCCACTTCCTCATGCTTTCCGCAGGTATCGTCGGGCTCCCGAACGTCGGCAAATCCACCCTTTTCAACGCTGTTACCCGCACCCAAAAGGCGCAGGCGGCCAATTACCCATTCTGCACGATTGATCCCAACGTGGGCGTGGTGGTTGTCCCGGATCCGCGATTGAGCGTGCTGAGCAAGCTCTCCAGTTCCAAAAAACTTATCCCGGCGGCAATCGAGTTTGTCGATATCGCGGGCCTTGTTGCGGGGGCGAGTGCCGGGGAAGGACTCGGGAACAAATTCCTGAGTCACATCCGGGAAGTCAACGCGATCGTGCAGGTGGTTCGTTGTTTTGAAGATGCCGACATCCATCATGTGAGCGGCACCGTGGATCCGGTGCGCGACATCGAGGTGATCAATACGGAGTTGGTTCTTGCCGATCTCGCTGCGGTCCAGAAACGGTTCGATCGCAATCAAAAACTCGCGCGGACCGGGGATAAGCAAGCCAAGTCTGAAATCGCGGTGTGCGAAAAACTGCTGCCTCATCTTGACCAGGGCAAACCGGCCATCACCCTTGGACTCAATGAAGAAGAGCAAAAGATCGTCAAAGAGTTTTTCCTGCTTAGCAACAAGCCGACAATCTTTGCGTGCAACGTTGCTGAAGCCGACCTCGGCCAGGTGTCCGCATTGGTAAGTGCGGCCAATGACAACGAAGGAGTTACCCCTTCCGAGAATGTGGAGCTCACACCAGCCGCAATGTATGTCAAAGCGGTCCAGGATTTCGCCCGCGCCCATTTCGCAACGGAAGCGGTGGTCATCAGCGCCCAGATTGAAAGTGAACTGGCGAGTCTCTCGGAAGAGGAAGCCACCGAATATCTTCAAGGACTTGGAGTTGCGGGAAGCGGCGTCGGTTCATTGATCCGGGCGGTTTATCATCTGCTGGGGCTCCGCACTTATCTGACCACCGGCGAACAGGAAACACGGGCCTGGACCATTCGGGCCGGGGACAAGGCTCCTGCCGCTGCCGGCGTGATTCATAGCGATTTCGAGCGTGGCTTTATCGCGGCGGAGACCGTCCACTTCGACGACCTCATCCAGCTCGGTTCCTTTGCCAAGGCTCGCGAAGCCGGCAAGCTGCGCATCGAAGGCAAGGAATACGTCGTCCGCGACGGCGACGTTGTTGAGTTCCGCTTCAACGTCTAGATCGCCCTCTCCCGACCTCCGACCTCCGACCTCCGGACGAGGACGAGGACGAGGACGAGGATGAGTTAGAGATTTAGATCGCCACAGCCACACCAGGCTGCGGAGCCACAATCTCGCTTCCCGGCAAATCGCCTTGCAACGTCTCGCGGAACCAATCGATCGCCACGGTGTCGCCATGCACCAGCACAATCTTCTTCGGGCGCACCCGGTTCACATAAGCCCGGATACTTTCCCGGGATGCGTGCCCGCTTAAATTAAACTTCTCCACCTTGCACTTCAGTTCCTGGGGCGGAATCTCCGGGCTCAGCTGCACGGTGTCGCCAGGGGCGGCATTGCGAATTTTCCCGGCGGGGGATTTCGGATCGGCGTATCCCACAAAAATCAGGGAATGGTTTGGCTCACTCAGCACAAGCCGCGCGACCGTATTGGAAAGCGTCTTCTCGGTCATCATCCCGCTGGATAACGCGTAAATCCGGTTGGGCTTGATCGCAAGGCCCTGCGCATCCTGGCCACCCACGACAAATGGCGCGACTTCCTCAAAGAGCTGTAAATTCGGGAGCTGCCGCGGCGTGACCCCGGCAAGCCGATCATGGATCTCGGTTAATTTCGCACCGAGGCCGCCGATGTAGATCGGACAATCGGGCCCCAACAATCCGCGTCGGCGAAATTCAAAGAAGAGAGCCAGCAACTCCTGTGTTTTTCCGAGCGCAAAAAGTGGGAGCAGGACTCCGCCCCCGCGATCGAAAGTTTCCTTGATCGCCTCCGCCAAACGCCGCTCCTCGCCCTCCCGTGTAAATCCTTCCGGCGTGGCCCGGTCGCCCCGAGTCGTTTCCATGATGAGCACATCGAGCGGTTCCTCAGGAAACCGGGCAGCGCGCATGATTGTCTGATCCTCAAAATTAACATCGCCTGTGTAGAATATGCTCCGCCCCTCGGCTCGGATCAGTGTCCCGGCCGAACCGAGAATGTGGCCGGCATCGAAAAATTCGATCGAGAAATCCGCCGCATCCTGACGGGAAAGCCGTTCCCCAGTGATATCGAAAGGCTGATGAATAGGCGCCACAGACCAACGGCGCACACAGACATCGATCTCGCGGTGGGTAAAGAGCGGGTAATCGTTCAAACCTTCATCCCGCTTCTTAAGCATCACATTCACTGAATTATGAAGCATCACTTCGCTCAGCACACGGGTCGCCTCAGTCATAAAGACCGGGCTCCGATGCTGCTGGCGCATCAACACCGGCAATGACCCGACATGATCCTGGTGCGCGTGGGAAAGCACAATTGCGTCCACCGAATCCGGAGCGAGCAACCCGTGGTTTGGCAGCGCCGAAAGCCCCTCCTCGCGCGGATGCATCCCCGAATCGAGCACGACCCGTTTTCCAGCAAGCTCAAGGAGATAAGAGTTCGCCCCGATTTCCAAGGCCCGCGTCAGGTTCGTAAAAGTGCCCATTGAGTGCCGCGGACGATGCGAGGCCGGAAGGAGCTTGGAAAGGATGAATTACAAAACGCTCTCGCGGAAAATGGCGCGCCCCGTCCTCCGACAGGTTTTGTAGTGCGTGCGGTCCTCCGCCGCTTTCGGATTGGATTTCGGGTGGGCAAGACGGGCTGGGGGTCGCGGTATCTCAAAAACATCCGGGCTGACTTCCGTATGGGTTGCAAGGAAGGCTTGCAACAGATAGTATCATCGTGATACTATAGTCTATAATGCCGCGCAAGATTCGCCAGCTTGTCAAAGACCTCAACCGGGCTGGATTTATCGATCGCGGTGGAAAAGGCAGTCACCGCAACTTCCTGCATCCTTGTGGGGCGCGCATCACCCTCTCCGGTCAGGAGGGGGACGATGCGAAGCGCTACCAGGAGAGGGAGGTGGCGGTGGTGATCGCCGAAAGTCAGAAGAGCTAAAACTCCAAAAAACCATGACCGCAAAAAAACAAATCAAGGCCCGCGACTACCTAAAGGTGATCGAGTGGAGCGAGGAGGACGGCTGCTATATCGGCAGCGCACCACCATTGATCGGACGCTGTTGCCACGGGGCGACCGAATCGAAGGTGATCCGGGAGTTAAGCCGTGTGGTGGCGGAATGGATGGCCATATATGGGACGGATAAACGTCCGGCACCCGCCCCAATCAAAGGCCGGGAATATAGCGGAAAGTTTATCGTGCGGCTGCCGCCGCCGGTGCATCAGGCGCTTGCTTTGCGGGCGCTGGCCGCTGGACAAAGCCTGAACTCTTTCTGCGCGGAACGCCTCACATCGGCGATGTAAGAGGTGACACCTCACATTTTAACCGCAGATTGGCACAGATACCGGAAAGAGGAGAATCGTCTACGTGCAGCCGCCTCTCCCTCCCTTTCTTCCGACTTCCTATGGGATGCCTGTGTTTTCAATTTTCAATTCGCATTTTTCAATCTCCGCTCCCTCGACGCCGACAAAGCCCCTTAACTAAGTGCCATTCACCCTCGTCCCCCCGCCCCCCCGTCCCCCCGTTCCCCTCGCCATTGACTTCCCATCCCTCGCTCTTATCCTCCGCGCGGTGAAAAAAACCGCGAAGCTCGAATATTCGACCGATAAAACACAAGCCCTCAAGGCAGCGTTTGAGCTCATCCATGCGCCATTGGAAATCGTGGAGCAACGCATCCGGGCCCAATCCCGCGCGTTCGATCCCGGGGTCGAAGGATACGTTTCCTACGCAATCGAGAGCAACGGCAAGCGGTTGCGCCCGGCGTTGGCGTTGCTCGCGGCAGGAGCGACCGGTGGCATCGATCAGCGGCACTTCGATCTCGCGGTTGTGGTCGAGCTCATCCATGCGGCGACCCTCGTCCACGATGATATTCTCGACGGCGCTGAGAAACGCCGGGGCCAGCCCACAGCCAACGCCAAGTGGGGAAACGCAATCTCTGTCCTGCTCGGGGATTGTCTTTTTGCCCATGCCCTCAAGATTTCCAGCGGCTTCGAGAACGGCGAGATCGGACGCGGGATCGCGCATGCCGCGAGTGAAGTCTGCTCCGGGGAAATCATCCAGACCCAGCGCCGGTTCGACCTGAACCTGAGCGTGCCCGATTATTACAAGATCATCGAGATGAAGACCGGGGCGCTCTTTGCCGCCGCCACCCAGCTCAGCGCGTTGCTCAATGAAGCGCCGGAGCCGATCGTCACCGCCCTTCACACATTCGGGCTGCGGCTCGGGACCGCATATCAAATTTACGATGATTGCCTCGACATCGCCGGGAACGAACTGGATGCCGGCAAATCGCTCGGAAGCGACCTACGCAAAGGCAAGCTGACCCTGCCGGTGCTCCACCTGCTCCAGGACAGCGATTCGAGTCAACGCCAGCGCTTGAGCGAGATCATTTTGAATGGGAGCGATGCCGATCTCGCTTCGCTTGTGGAGCTCGCCCTCGAAGCCGGCGCGATCCAGGCCGCCCTCGCCACCGGCCGCACGATGCTC
>JAYUPM010000025.1:0-5326 GCA_043760145.1 Spartobacteria bacterium | reverse complement strand
CAAAATCGTGAATGCGGATGATCCGGACATTTTTTCGAAAATTGCGAGCATCAACATCAAGGGGTCGGTGCGCGGGACGGATTCCGACCTCAACAATTTGGATAACTTCGGTTTTGTGGCGCAGTTGATTGGGCCCGATGCCGACCCGTTACTTATCTTGCCGCTTGCCCCGACACCGCTTCTCACGGTGGGACTCACCAAGCTCAGCCTCAAGCCGGGCAAGGGCAATGACAATACACTCCTGTCTGTGTATCAGGTTGGCGCGACCGGCGACGTCTTCGTGTTCGAGGCACCTATTCCTTAATTAGGAGAGGCGGCATCCTGCCGCCCTTGAGGAATCAAGAAGGGCGGCAGGGATGCCGCCCCTCCTTGGGGCTAACCCTTTTTTAGCGCCGCCAGGGCCGCCTCCGCCTTCGTCCGCCGCACCACCTCATCGCTGAGTTGATGTTCGATCTCCGCCGACTGGTGCTCCCGCTCCTCAAGTTTGCGTTGCAAGTCGATTACTGTCGCGTGCCCGGAATCCCGCGCCATCCGCAGTAAGTCGGTTTGCCGGGTCTGCGCCTTGAGTTGATGTTGGAAATTATCGTTCTCCTGCTGACGCAGTATGACAACGTGTTGGAACTCGCGCCCCTGTTCTTCAAGTTGCCTGGTAAGCAGCTCAATCTTCCGGGCAAGCGCGGGATCTACAACTGGCACCTTCTCCGGGGCCCGCTCTGAGTTAATCTTCAGGATTTGGATCTCCCGGATCTGCGCCTCATACTTCGCATTGAGCGCCCCGAACTGCTCCTGCAACAGATCGCACCGTGCCTGGAGGCTGCTCTTCTCCGCTTGCAGGATTTCGATCCGCTGTTTCATCGCGTCATTGGTCTCCTGGTTTGCTGGTTGCGCGCTGGCTTTCGCAGGGCGCTGCCGCTCTTTGACCGGCGCTTTCTCCTCCTTCTCGAAAACGCCCTCCGGAAGGGGGATATCGTGTGTGATCTGAGATTTCAGATCACGCAGGTATTTCTCGTATTCAGGATTTATCATATGGTGGCAATCATGTGGCGCTGGCGATTTCCGGTGTTTTCTACCCGATTCGATGCCCAACAACAAGATTGTATCTTGTGTCGAGATTTGGCGACTGGGAGATGCTGCATCCCTGCCGCTCTGTTGTCTAATATTCGTCACCCCATCGTCTTGTTCAGGTCTCACCCCAATTGAGTCGGGTCGGGTAATAGTCATGATCGGCCCCATGGGATTCTTGTGGGCGGCACGGTTGGGTTCGGTGGGGGGAGTCGTGGCAGCGACGTCCCGTCGTTTTCCGTTGCGCGCCGTTCACCAAGCATTCTCCCTTGTGGAAGTCTCCCTCGCAATCGGGGTGATGGCGTTCTGTTTGCTTGCCCTCTTCGCCCTTCTGCCTGTTGGAATGCGGACCAACCACGCCGCCACGGAACAAACAGGAGCCGCGCTTGTTGCCACGAATGTGCAGTCGGATTTGCTCGGGGTGGAGAAAGGAAAATGGGTGTCGGCTCGATATCATTTTGTCCTTCCAAAACCGGGAGCAGTGGCGGCTGAAACTCCGCAGGTGGCATACGTCGGCGAACATGGAGATGGGAAGGTCGCCAACATGGCAACCGAGGAAGCCCGATACCGTGTAAGTATCGGCTTCTTTCCACCCGTTGCGCCGGATCGGTTTGCGACCCGGGTGAGGGTTTTAATCACATGGCCGGCTGGCGCGGATACCGGGAATGGCTGGCCCAAAGTGTATGCGGGAGCGTTTGAGACAGTGGTGGCCCTGGATCAGAACTAGAATGAAAAACTCCATCCGCGGCTTTACCATTATTGAATTGGCGTTCTCGATTGCCCTGATCAGTGGGTTGGTCTGTGGCGTGGTCCAGATAGTCAACCATGCCGCCGCCATCACAAGCAGCAGTCAAAAGCATTCACGGGCTGATCGGCAGGCCAGGTCTCTCTTTGAACGCATGGCCTCTGACTTTGGATCCATGCCTGTGCGCCCGGATCTCGATTATGTTTTTTCCAAGCAAGATGGGCGCGAGGGTGGGGCCAGCGATACATTTTTCTTCTATAGCGAAGCCCCCGGTTACTTCGATTGCTGGACAGACACTTCCAACAGAAGCTCACTCTCTCTCGTCGGATACCGAATTAACGCATCCAATCAGTTGGAGCGTTTGGGAAAAGGACTCGCATGGGCGGGGCCCGCCACCGGAACAAAACCGGGCGGGGCGCTCTTCCATCGGCCTGACAGCAAGGGAGCCCCGGCGGATCCCGCCACGACACTGGATCGCAACTGGAACAGCACCATTGGCGCCGCCCCTCAATTTCAAGGCATGGACGATGATTATCACGTTCTCGGAGACGCGGTGTTCCGGATTGAATTCTGCTTTCAATTTACCAACGGGACATTTGGTAATCACCCCGGCAAGGGCGGCGATAACTTGCGCCCCGGCCTGGAAGGCGTGGCTTCAATTATAGTCGCAGTGGCTGTGTTGGACCGCAGCCAATCCGTTGCGAAATCAACGCTCGATCGACTTTGTTCCGGGTTGCCCGATGTGTCAGACCTCGATATTGCCATGGAGCCACCTCTTCTGATGGCGCAATTATGGCAGCGGACTCTTGCCGAGCCGGGACTTGCCGGGCGCATTCAAGTTCCGCCCAATGTTCTTGCCGGTGTGCGCGTTTATCAACGGAGTTTTCCCGTGCTTCAACCATGATGACGTGCGAACCGACAACACGGACAAGCGACGGGACGTCGCTGCCACGGACAAGCGACGGGACGTCGCTGCTACGAATAAGCGACGGGACGTCTTGGGCACGACGGAACCGCGTCCGCACACCTCGCAAGGCAGTCGCGCTGGTGATTGTCCTCGGCTTTATGGTTCTACTCTCGGCTCTGGTGATGGCTTTCTTCTCGGCCGCAATGATTGAGGGCCAGGTCGCCAACAGCAGCGTCAATCAGATCAAGGTGGGTCTTTTTACTCGCGGATCGATCGACACGATCATTGGCGATCTTAAACAGGAGATTGCCGCCGGTTCCGAGATCGATCCGATATCAAAAACAATCCGCGGGCGTCACGGCCTCTCCATGCCATCGCTTTCCGGCCTGAACCAGGACGGGCGATTGCCCCCGAACTTGTTAAAGCGGAGTGCAGCGCAAGCGCCGTTTTTCATGGGCCCAGAGTATGATCCCCGGTGGCCCGCAAGCAACAGGGCAGGGGGGCCATCCAGCGATACCTGCACCACCGTCCGTTCGCCCAATGGCCGCTTTATCTCCCTGAGCCGATGGAACAAGGCATTGTTATTGCCAAAGCAATTTCCAGGAAATGACGCCGATCTGTCCCCTCTCATCGACACTCCGGACGGGTTTGTTCCGCCTGACTGGATTCTCGTCGGCCGCGATGGTCTCAATCCAATGTTCTGGCGCCCGGAACTGTGTGATCCAAGAAGCACGGATATGATTGTCGGCCGCTACGCATACGCCATTTATCACGAAGGCGGTTTGCTGGACATGAATGCCGCCGGGTTCCCTTCTGTCCTCGGCGGGCACGAACTGGGGTATAAATCAACTTTGGCACACGCGGATTTGAGGGAGTTAACGGGATTGGATGAACTCTCCGCCAAGCGGCAGGGTGAAGTGATCGATGCATTGGTCGGGTGGCGTAACTATGCGTCCATGAAGCCCGACGGGTTATTTCCCGACTATGAGTTTGTCAGAAAGAATTATTTCGAGACGGTGCTCAAGAATCGAACTGGATACCTACGGCCCGCCTCAAGTGAGCTATTTAAAGGTCAGACGGATAGGATGTTCCTGAGCCGGCAGGAACTCATCAAGCTCGTTTTAAATGGGATCGCTTCCCACGGGAGCGGTGCCCGGGCCGCGCTTGAACGAGCCCGGTTGCAGCAAAGCCTTCAGTATCTCGGCACGTTCTCGCGCTGGTCAACCGCGCCCTCCATTAGCAGGGATCCCGATCGCCCCCGGGGACTGCCGATTTCTTCGGGCGGCAACAACACAGTCGGCCTCGATGATTTCCTTAACCCGAACCTTCCATCCGTTTTAGTCACTCAACCTTTCGCGCGATTCAATGGAAGCAGGGCCGTGCCAGGCGACCCGTTGGTGAACGCCCGGTTCCCATTGGAGCGCCTCCGGTGGCTGACGTCGGATGGGCCAAGTGCGAATTTGCCGCGACGGGATGCTCGTCATGACCCGGAGGGGACCCCAAGTAATATCTCCGCCTGTTTTGGATTGGTCCATGTAAACACCGGCGGCGGGCAATGGCGCTATAACCATGGATTGGCCGGTCGAATCTATCGGTTACATGAGATCCCAAAGCTCCGACGCGAAGCTGACTTTTTTGAATTACTCCAAGCCGGGATACTGGTCGGATCCCTTGGCAAAAGCGCAGGGAGCGAAACCATGGGCGGGCCAGCATCCGAACTCCGGGACCGGGTCACGTCTTATAACCTGATGCAGATCGGGGCTGCCATCATTGATCAATCCGACCGGGATAGTCTTCCAACCCATCTGCTCTTTGATGGACGGACTTTTTATGGCGTGGAGAATATCCCTTACCTGGCCCGGGTCCGTGTGGTGTTTTCGCGCATCTCCGATTCCATGGTGTCGCCAATGCACCATGGTTGCTATCTTCAGCCGGAGATATGGAATCCGCATGACCCGGGGATGGCGGCGCCGATGGGAAACCATCTGCTTCCCAGAAAGTTCCGGGTGGTGGCCAGCAGCAATGGGATGACTGTAAGCTGTAACTACACAAACAGCACAGGGGGCACAGAGGCATTGCCAGCCAGGCAGTTGGGCGAGTCCGGGACAGCCATCGAATTCAGCACAGCAGAAGCCGATTACCTGCAACCGCTTCTTCTTGACAGAGTCAACCAGGGTAAGTCCGGTGCCCGTCCAGGACTGGGTAACGCAGACGGGGCGCCGTCCAATACCCATGATCTGATCGGGATCTGCGTGGGCAAAGGTGAAACCGGCATATTGAGAGGGACGAAATACTCGTTAAAAAGCGCGGCGGATCCAGGAGTTACATTGAAGCTTCAGTATCAAACGACGGGAAGCAACGAGTGGATTACTTATCATGAGAAACAAAGCCTGACACTGGACATTGTGGGGGAGTCGATCGATACCGATCCCGCCCCTGCAGTGGCGAGCCGGGCATGGATCACCCCGAAACTGGTGACTGTCGATCCACGGACCGATCGATTCTCAGCTACTGGAATGACTGGCGAACAATCCTCGGCAAAGAAGTATCCGTTTAATCAAACGATCCGGCCGGGATCCGGGCTCGGGTTCGGAGGTTGGATAGGGAATCCG
>JAYUPM010000024.1:0-5331 GCA_043760145.1 Spartobacteria bacterium | reverse complement strand
TGAAGTTCCAGCGGCAAAAAGGCCGCCGAGCCGCTCCTACACTGGCTTGGCGGCCTTTTTTCGCCTTCCATTTGTAGCCATGTAAATGGCTGTTTATTTTTATACAGATGCAAGATTTTACTTGCATAAATGGCGATTTCTCAGTTAGTTAGTAGCCATGTTCGTCGAAAGCGTCCGCAACCGCAACTCCCCACCGTGCCTTCTCCTGCGCGAATCCTTCCGTCTCGAAGGCAAGGTCAAGCACCGCACCGTTGCCAATCTTTCCAAATGGCCAACCGATGTCGTCGATGGGTTGCGCCGCCTTCTCAAATCGCTGCGCAATGGCGGCACCCCGCCGCCCGGCGGCCTTGCCGGCGGCTCCCAGGACTTTCGCATCGTGCGCTCCCTGCCTCACGGACACGTTGCCGCCGTCACCTCCACGATGCGCAAACTGGGCATCGCAAATCTCCTGGGCTCAAAGTCGGCCCCGGAGCGCGACCTGTGCATGGCGATGATCGCCGCGCGCATCCTCTCTCCGGGTTCCAAGCTGGCCACCTCTCGCGCTCTTGGCGTGGAAACTCTCGCCAACACCCTTGCCCAGGAATGCGCCCTGGAGGAGGATCTCGATGAGAACCATCTCTATCAGGCAATGGACTGGCTTCTGCCCCGCCAGGCACGCATCGAAAAAGCCCTCGCCGTGCGACATCTCAAGGAAGGATCCCTGGTTCTTTACGACCTCACGAGCAGCTACTTTGAAGGCAAGAGTTGCCCGCTCGCCCGTCGTGGCCATTCGCGCGATGGAAAAAAGGGCAAGCTCCAGATCGTTTACGGCCTGCTTTGCAACCGCGAGGGCACTCCGGTGGCCGTGGAAGTTTTTGCAGGCAACACGGCCGATCCCATGACCCTCGGCGCGCAGATCAAAAAACTGCGGCAACGCTTTGGCATCCAGCGTCTGGTGCTCGTGGGCGACCGGGGCATGATCACCCAGGCCCGGATCGAGGAGGAACTGCGCGGCGTCGAGGGCCTTGATTGGATCAGCGCCCTGCGCTCCAGCCAGATTGCCGATCTGGCATCCGAGGGACTCATTGAAGCCTCGCTCTTTGATGAAAAAAACCTTGCCGAGATTACCGGCCCCAACTTTCCAGGGGAACGCCTGGTGGTCTGTCGCAACCCGCTTCTGGCACGCAGCCGCGCCCACAAACGCGAGGAACTCCTGGCCGCCACGGAGGCCGATTTGGAAAAGATCCGCATCGCGGTCCAGCGGAGGAGCCGCCCGCTGCGAGGCAAAGCGCGCATCGGGCTCAGGATCGGGCGAGTTATCGGCAAACATAAAATGGCCAAGCACTTCGATCTGAAAATCAAGGAGCGCAGCTTCACTTACACCCGGCGCGCGGAGCACATTACCAAGGAAGCCGCCATCGATGGCATTTACGTGGTCCGCGCCAAAGTGACCGACGACGCCTTCAGCGCCTCGCAACTGGTCGAGCGTTACAAGGATTTGAGCCTGGTTGAAAACGCATTCCGCAGCCTTAAAACGGTCGATCTCAAAGTGCGCCCCATCCACCACCGAAGCGAGGATCGGGTCCGCACTCACATCTTCCTGTGCATGCTGGCTTACTATGTGGAATGGCACATGCGGGCCGCCCTTAAAAGCGTCCTCTTCGACGAGGACGACCACGAAGCCGCGCGCGCAAACCGCTCGGACGCGGTGGCGCCCAAGAAGCCGTCGCCCTCAGCCAAAGCCAAGGCCGCCAAAAAATGCGCTCCCGACGGCATGCCCATCCACAGCTTCCAGACCTTGCTTGCGGACCTTGCCACGATCACCCGCAACACCATCGTGCCCAACATCGACGGCGCCCCGGGCTGGACGCAGGAGACGGAGCCGACGCCGCTGCAGCAAAAAATCATCGAGCTTTTGAAAAATCACCCCGCCCCGTAGCCAGTAGACGGAAGTTGAAAATCGCCGCAGAACCCTGTGTTCATGCGGCTTCCCGCTTGTTTCGCCGCTGGAAGTTCAGGCTAAGCAATATCGTTGCCCCGGACCAACTGCAGGTTTTGATGGAAGCGCGGCGGAAAACAATTGGCAGGGAATCCTGCGTTGATGCGGCCCGTCGGGGGGGGCCGGGGGCGGGGCCGAGTTCAAGCCCGCCAGTCACGCTTGATGACTGACCCATTTAGCCCACGAACAGCGGCTGGAAGCCGCCGCTCCTGTTTAACTGACCACTGTTCACTCCTCCGACCTCCGACCTCCGACCTCCGACCTCTGACCTCCGGATCACTCCCCCATATTCAGCTTCACGTAATCGGTGCTCAGGTCTGTTGTGTAGACGGTGTATTCGGCTGAGCCTAAATGGAGATTGATCGTGACCGTGAATTTTTTGGCGGAAACAATCTTCTGCAATTTGGCGAGCGGGGTGGAACTGGCAACCCCGCCTTTTACCGCGCTGATTCCATCGTAATAAATATCGGTCAATTCCTCCCGCATCTTGACTCCGCAATAGCCGATCGCGTCCATGATCCGCCCCCAGTTCGGGTCGCCCCCAAACCATGCGCACTTGGTGAGAGTCGATTTCGCCACCGCCTCGGCCGCGCGCCGGGCATCGCTGAAAGTGGCGGCGCCATGCACATGAACCTCAACAAATTTCGTCACGCCCTCGCCGTCCTCAACGATCATTCGGGATAGGTTGCGGGTGACGTTGTCGAGCGCTTCCTGGAAACGCTTAAAGGCGGGCGACCCCGATTCGAGCGGCTCATTCCCGGCAAGTCCATTGGCCAGCATGATGACCGTGTCGTTGGTGCTCATGTCGCCGTCGATCGTGATCCGATTAAAGGATTGCTCCACTGACACACTCAAGGCCTGCTGCAAAAGCTGTTTGTCGATCACCGCATCGGTCGTCAAAAAACAGAGCATCGTTGCCATGTTAGGATCGATCATCCCGGCGCCCTTGGCGATCCCTCCAATCC
This sequence comes from Spartobacteria bacterium, assembly GCA_043760145.1. Classification (GTDB taxonomy): domain Bacteria; phylum Verrucomicrobiota; class Verrucomicrobiia; order Chthoniobacterales; family Chthoniobacteraceae; genus CAIURC01. Next base: position 2,388 of record JAYUPM010000024.1, on the reverse strand, counting down.
GAACCCGTTTTCGTCCCACGCCCCCGGGTCCCGCCAGATCCAACTGGACCGCCATCGACTTCGCAAAAGTGTCGCTCGTCATGATCGCTTCCGCCGCTGCCTGGCTTCCGTCCTCGCGCAACTCCAACGGCATTTGCGCAATCGTGGCTTCCATTTTCTTGATCGGCAACGGCACCCCAATCCTGCCCGTGGAACAGACCATCACCTGTTTGCCTTCAATCCCGAGCGCCGCCGCAACTGCATGGATCATCCGTTTGGCGGTCTCAATCCCCTCCACCCCCGTGCAAGCATTCGCATTCCCGGCATTCACAATGATCGCCCGGGTATCGGCCGATCGCAGGTTCACCTTCGAGATTCGGACCGGCGCCGCTTTGACCTTGTTTGTGGTAAACGTCCCCGCAGCCACGGTCGGTTGAGGGGAATAAATCAATGCCATGTCCGGCCTGTCCGGGTTGGTCGCTTTGATCCCGCAATAACGGCTACCGGCCAGGAAGCCTTTTGGTGCTGTAATACCACCGGGAATTTCAGAGAACGACATGGAAGAAAAAGCGAAAAGCGGAAAGCGGAAAGCGGAAAGCGGAAAGCGGAAAAGTATAAGAAAAAGCGGCAAAGCGAAGGCGAAAAAAGTGACATCCGCTTTCCCTGTTCCTCGTTCCGCTCTCCGCTCTCCGCTTTCCGCTCTCCGCTCTCCGCTCTCCGCTCTCCGCTCTCCGCTCTCCGCTTTTCGCTTTTCGCTTTTCGCTTTTCGCTTTTCGCTTTTCGCTTTCCGCTTTCCGCTTTTCTTCAGATCCCCGTGGTCTCCGGAAAACCGCACATGATGTTGAGCGATTGCACCGCCTGTCCCGAGGCCCCCTTCACCAAATTATCTTCGGCGCTCAGGAGAATGACCCGGCCCGTGCGCGGATCACATCTCCACGCAATATCACAAAAATTGGTCCCCGTAACGTGCTTGGTATCGACAAATGACGGCGCCCGAATCAGCCGCACAAATGGTTCGTTCGCATAGCTTTCTTCCAGGGCCGCTTCGATTTGCGTGGGATTCGTTCCCGGCGTGAGCGAAGCGAAAATAGTGGTATGGATTCCCCGCGTCACAGGGGCGAGATGGGGAACGAAACTCACGGTGACCGGGGCTCCTTGCGCGGTGCTTAACTCCTGCTCGATCTCGGCCAGATGCCGATGCTTGGGGACGCCATACGCCCGGACACTCTCATTGCACTCGGCATAGAGATAATCGATCTTCGCCGCGCGACCCGCCCCGCTTACCCCGCTCATGCTGCTGATCACCAAGCTCGCCGGATCAAGCAGATGCCGTTTCAGAAGCGGGATCAGGGGCAACAGCACACTGGTGGGATAACATCCTGGCGACGCCACCAATTGCGCGGTCCTAATCTGTTCCCGGTAAACTTCCGGCAACCCGTAAACACTCAACGCTGCCAGCTCGGGCGCTTGATGCGCTTCCCCGTAGAACTCCTCATACACGGCAGGATCCTTGATCCGGAAATCGGCGCTCAAATCGATCACCCGCAACTTCGCCGCCACCAAGGGTTTGGCGAATTCCGTGGCAACCCCGTGCGGCAAAGCGAGGAACACGGTCCGGGCGCCACTGCCGAGGATGGCATCGATGGAAGAGTCGATAAATGGGAGGGCGTCGTAACGGAGCTTGGCGAACCGGGGAAATATTGTGGCAAGGGTCTGGCCAGCGTGCTGCCGGGAAGTGAGCGCCACCAGTTCGACACCGGGATGCGCAATCAGCAAACGGACGAGTTCTTCTCCCGAATACCCACTGGCCCCGACCACTGCGACTTTCTCGACATTCATGGGAGAGAAGAAAAAGCGAAAAACCCAAAGCGGAAAGCGAAAAATGAATCGCGGCTATCTGGTCCATGGCGTCCATCCAGTCCATCCAGTCCATGGCGCGCTTGCTTGGACTTCCGCGAAAACCTGCGATCCCGAGCAGCAGGGCGGCGGCCGCCCACGCCTCCACGCCACCCACGCCTCCACGCCACCCACGCCTCCACGCCTCCACGCCTCCACGCCACTCACGCCTCCGCCCTCCGACATCCACCCTTGACCCCGGCAGAACTCGACACGTAAGTTCTCCGTTCAATTTCGGGCCGTAGCACAGCTTGGTAGTGCGCTTGAATGGGGTTCAAGAGGTCGCTGGTTCGAATCCAGTCGGCCCGATTTTTAAATGAAGGCCTGAGATTCCCATCTCCTCCTCCTCCCAGTTTACTCCTTACCTCAAGATCGGATTCCCAGCCCGCAACCCATACCGAAAGCGCCAGAGGACTCTAAGCATTACCCACATCTTTTTGGAGCTGGAAGAGGGCAGACTTTGAGGCAACGTATGCACAAAGTATGTACTGGTACGATTGGATTTTAAGGTTT
>JAYUPM010000023.1:0-2199 GCA_043760145.1 Spartobacteria bacterium | reverse complement strand
GGCACTTGATCCCAGCGATAGCCAAAATCTTGGGTCATCATGGACGCCAGCATCGCTTGATCCCGCCGGCTAACTGCCAATTTAAGGCGCCCCGTGAAAGCCATGAGCGAGGGATCGCCAACTTGGTTCTTAAGCGGTTGGGCGTCCGCTTTGTCTTTCTTCTTAAACGGAGAGGCGCAACCAAGAAGAGAGGTCGCGACAAGGGAAACGAAAAGGAGTCGGAGGATCATGGGCCGCGAAATTAACCATGATTGCACATGAATGGACATGAATAAATCCAGCGGCGGACCCTCCGCCTTTGTCAGCCCGGCTTCTGACTTTCCCGCGTCACTTCCAGATACGCCAGTTCCAGCCCACTCACGACTGATTCCAATAGTTGCGATTCATCCGGGTTAAGGTTGCCCGCGGTTTTCACCCGGAGCATTGCCAGTTGATCGACGAAGATTTTTGCGAGCGCCAAGTTGCGCGGCGGCACCCCGGGAGGCGGATTGGGATGCCGCCCCAATGCAAGCAACGCCTGCTGCTGTTGCATCATGAGGAAGCGGATGAAAATCTCGGTGGTTTGACCCGCCTCGGTGGTGGTTTTTTGCACTTCAGCCATTGCCCAAAGCTAACGGAGACCAGGCGCATTCGAAAACCTAATTCTTGCCAACCTGAGCTAAGTGGGGCAGCGGGGCAGTGAACAGTGAAGCAGTTCCCCTTAGTGTCTTGGTGCCTTGGTGGTTAAATCTCCGGCCTTCGTCCTCGCCTGCCCCACTGTTCACTGTTCACTAGCCACCGGCCCCGCGCACCCGCATCCAGTGCCGCAGTTGGACGTGTTCCCTTCACCGCCTCCCTCGATTCCCCCGTCCGCAGCGGCCCGCACCTCAAGCTTGATTCCCTGAAACGCAATCTGGTCGCGGATCAACCCGAGTAGATGGCGCGTCATGGAATCGGGCGCGGTGGCGCACTTTAGGACGATCCGTAACGGCTTATCCATCAAGGCTGGATATGCCTCGTTCATTTCCCCATCGAGCGCGAACGATACATACGCATTGAATTTTTCCTGCAGCTGAAAGAGCCGTTTCTCCGAGCCGTCCCATGGCCGCGAATCCACCATGATCAACACGACCTCCCCGGACTCCGGATCGTATTCAAGCGCATCGATCACCCCGGCATGTTCCACCCCGCGGAATGAGGGAGGATGTTGCGTTGGCGCGATTGAGGTTTGGTTGGGCTCGGACATACCGATCTTCTGGCAGGTGTTGCCCCTCCGGGCAACCATTGGGATGGGGGGGTGCAGCGAGGGTCCATAAAGTTTATACGGTCCATCCCATCCTGCAAAAGCGGCTTGCCGCCCACAAACTTTCCGATACCTTCCCCGCCCTCACTCCTCGCAATGGCGATGAAGGCCAGTGTAGCTCAGTGGTAGAGCAGCGGTTTCGTAAACCGCAGGTCTCGGGTTCGAATCCCGACACTGGCTCCAACGCAGAGACAATAATTTTAGGCGCAGAGGTGCGGAATTAACGCAGAGGGGGCGGAAAAATGACGAAACCAGAATGAGGAAAACCGGAATGAAAAGTCCGGATCGTCATTCTGGTTTCGTCATTCCGGCCCCCTGCCCCCATCTCCGCGTCTCTGCGCCTCTGCGTTAAAATCTTCTGGCTCTGCGTTGGGTCTGGGTCTCTACGTTAAAATCCCCTCTCCGGCTCCGGTGGGTTCAGTTTCTCCGGATTAAAATCTTCAAACCGGCAGACGGTGAACTCCGGTTTGCGAGGCGGGTCAGGCTGCGGCGACTCCGCCGGATGAATACTTGGCGCCAGCCAGTTGCCAACACCCCGCCAATCAAAACTCAGCCACCAACGCTTGCTCGGGATCTCTTCAATCACCACGACGCATTTTCGCGGATAACATACCAGGTCCGCTTCCCGTTGCTTTTTGGCCCGCTGCGCTTTGACCAGCGAATCTCCAATCCAACTTGTTGAAGGTGGCCTTCCTTCAATCCTGGTGACGATCCGATAACGCCCCTGAGGGACATCTGTTTCATCCGTCGCATTTCTCTTTTCTCCATTCATAACACTCCTCCCTTTTTCATCCTCATAATTCATCCTTCGCTCCTCCTTTCCCAGTGGGTTTGCGCCCCATTTTCTCTGGGTAATAGACCCGCCCCCTCCATAGTTTGGAACCGCGAATGGACGCGAATGAACGCTAATGGGGGAA
>JAYUPM010000022.1:0-5377 GCA_043760145.1 Spartobacteria bacterium | reverse complement strand
TTTCAGGGCCGAGTCATGCCGAGGAAGTCGCCCGCAAAATGCCGGCTGCGGTTGTGATCGGATGCGCAGATACAACTCTGGCCCAGCGATTACAGCAGTCATTTGCAACACCGTTCTTTCGTCCTTACACCAGTGATGATGTGGCAGGAATCGAACTGGGCGGCGCGTTGAAGAACATATTCGCCATTGCCGCTGGAGTCTGTGACGGACTCGGCCTCGGCGATAACTCCAAGGCCGCATTAATTACCCGGTCACTCAATGAACTGATCCGGCTCGGGACCGCACTCGGCGGACAGCGCGATACCTTTTACGGATTAAGTGGCCTGGGCGACTTGATGGTTACTTGTTTTAGTAAACATAGCCGTAACCGCGCGGTCGGCGAAAAGCTCGGGCGCGGCGAATCCCTTCAGGCAATCATATCTTCAATGCACATGGTGGCCGAAGGTGTCCCGACCACTTACAGCGGGTTCGAGTGTGCCCGCCGCTTGTCGATAGACACACCCATTATTGATCAGATGCGCGCGTTGCTCGAAGGGACAACCAGCGCCGGCGACGCGCTCACCGCGCTATTGACCCGTGATCCGAAGGCGGAGAGTCAGTGATCAGTGATCAGTGATCAGTGATCACCTTACAAGATCGCCGGGCTTATAGACGAGGAGGCCCTGGATCTGGTCGAAGTTGGCGTCTGCGGTGGCGATCTCGTTGATGCCGAGACGCCCGGCGACGGCGAGGTTGAGCGAGTCGTTGGTGAGCAATCCGTGCTGCCTTTGCAGCTCAAGGGCCGCAACGAAATCCTCGGGCCGCACCATCTCAACCGTCAGACCGCCGCCGAGCAGGTTTCGGACATCGTCGGCATAACTCGAAAGCTGGCGGACAACTTTGGGATTCCGACCGATGGCCTTGGCGGGATTCGAACCGGCGAGGCCGAGCATCTGGCACTCCACCATCATCTGCCGATGGCTGAACTCGCCGAGGATTACGGTGGTGATGACGCCGGAGAGTGCCCAGCTATCGCACCGCGCCAGCAGAGAGCGGCATTGAGGCGATTCTCCCCGACGCGCGTAGAGCAGGATGTTTGTGTCCACAAGCACCGATGCTCCGTTGCGAAGGTCACCGAGTTTCATTGGTCGTAATAGTCCGCCTCAAGGATTTTCTTAAACGCCTTGTCGCTGACATTCATGGGAGGGGACTCTAGAAAGCGTGCGAGTCCGGATTTTTGGCCGCGATTCAGCATTTGGCCCCGGAGATAGTCTGTGACTGCGGTCTGGATGATGTCGCTGATGGCGCGCTTCTCTTTGGCGGCGTTGATTTTGAGGGAACGAAAGAGCTCTTCATCGAGCTGTGTGCCGATCTTGATTTTCATGTGGTCACGGTGGGAATCGGAGTGGGCGAAGGAGATCGGATCAAGATAGAGCTAGATTGCTAGAGTTGTCAAGAAAGAGCCCCGATGATTGCCAAACCACGAATTAACACGAATGAAGGCGGGGGAAGTTTGGAACCGCGAATGGACGCGAATAAACGCTAATGGGGAAAGGAGACCGGAGTTTGTCCTGTCTTTTTCTTATTCGCGTTAATTCGCGTTCATTCGCGGTTTATAATTCCCCGGCAGGGAACGCGCTTCCGAAAACTGGGAGGGGCGGCTTCCCAGCCGCCCTCTGGCCTGCTCTTAAATCGGTCACACCTGTCGGATAAATGGGCGCCCTATTTATCGCGTGAGCGTTTTGTAGTGCACTCTGGCGCTTTCGGATTGGATTGCGGGTCGGTTCGACAGTCACGAATGCGGGAGGGGCGCTCCAAGACGCATGGTTGCCCGGTCTTGACCCTGTGAGAACCTGCCCTCAGGTGCTGGTGCCCCCCTGCTTTGGCAACAGATCCGGCACACCGCCGGCGCGGCTTTTCTCATTATTCATTCGCGATGCCGGAAATCCCGGTGTGCAAAGAAAACCCGATGCCCGGCGCGAGGCTGCGTGCGAGTTGAACCGCATCGGCATAGGTGGGGCGGTCGGCGATGTGCTGAAGCGAGTCATCGATACCGACGCCATAAAGGGCAACTTGGCAAGAGCAGTTGGCGACAGGACGGCCAACGTGGTGCTGCCGAATTTGGCTTCCATAAGGTAGGGCCAAGCGTCGTCGAGCTCATCGAAGGCGACGTGCGTGCACGCCCACGTTTCGAACCGTGTGCCGATCCCCATCACCACCCGCATGAATTCATCCATGCCATTGTAGGATTTGCCGAGATTGATGTTCCTGGATCCGGCCGCCCATTTTTCACAGGTGTTCCAAATGTAGCACTACCCTACCAAGCCTAACAGCTTCTAACCACTGGATAGCCCCAATCCGAGTCACGGGACCCGAGTCGTTTGTTCTTCACGCCGTTTGGACTCTTCCTCATGCCGATGGGCGTTCCTATGTCCGGCCACTGGCGGATGCGCATCGCCTATACGGACGACGCTGTTATGGTGAAGTCGCTCCACCTCTGCGGACCCAATACGTTCGGCGGACGCCGGGACTGCAGCTGAAGGTGGCGGCTGGAAGCCCGCCGATCCCGGCACATCTCCGGCGTGCATCCTGTTTTTTCTTCCGTTACCGGTGGCAGAGACCGGAAAGGATGAATTATGAATTATGAAACTTGGGGTAGCGGCGGCAGGCAAGAGATGGGGAATGCTGGAGGGGAAAGGATGAAGGATGAATTATGAAACTTGGGGCAGCGGCGGCGTCCGACGGTATGACGCCAGCGGCGGGCCGCCCCTTTCATAATTCATAATTCCTAATTCATCCTTTTCTTAGGAGGCGCTGCGCCAGATCCGCCGGGGGAGGCCGCCGAGGGCCATCAGCAGGAGTTGGGTGGCGACAAAGAAGACGAGCCAGCGGAACCCTGCGTCCATGAAACCGTAACTGTGGAGGCCGATGCCTAGCATGTTGACGCCGAACCATGACCAGCTCGTGACGATGTTACCGAAGATCGCGAGATTCATCAGGCCGCGTTCCCGGACGAGGCCGCCCCATCTGGCGTGGAGGATTAATGCGTTCCAGAGGACAATGATAAGGGCCCCGTTTTCTTTCGGATCCCAGCCCCAGAACCGGCCCCAGGATTGATCCGCCCAGATCCCGCCAAGCACGGTCCCGACAAAGCTAAAGAGCGTGGCGAAACAGACGATCCCGTAAACCATCTTGGCCAGGGACTTGGAGGTGGCAGGATCGAGTGACTTGGTAAAGACGCCGCGTCCGATATAAATCATGGCGAGGAAACCGGCGACGTAAGTGGAAGCGTATCCGAGCGTGACCACCACCACATGTGTTGCGAGCCAGAAGTTGGTGTCGAGAACGGCGCGCATCATTTCCATGGTATCGCCTGTGAGGGAGAGATGATGGGCGATGATGAGTGTGAGGAACCCGATGGTGCTGGAGACCACGACGCCGATTGAGTTGCGCCAGAACCGTTCCAGGATCAGTCCGAGAATGCATGCGCCCCATCCGATGAAAATGGCTGACGAATAAAGATTGGTGACTGGCGGGCGACCTTCCAAAAGCATCCGGAAAAGGAGCCCGGTCGTATGCACAGCGAGCGCGAGGAGGACGAGCCAGACTGCGGTGCGCCGCAGCCATTCGAGCTTTTGCGGCGCAAACCAGAACCCGAGGGCGCAGACAAACGCGACCACGTAAATCACCATCGATTTGTAAAAGGGCGCCAGCCGGTTGAAGGACTGTTCGTCGGCGCTTTTTTTAAGCTCCTTTGTAAAGTCAGTGCCGAGGGCTGTTTGGTAATCACGCACGGCCTCATTGAAGGCGGTGTGATTGCCCGTGTTGTAAGCAGTCGCCATCCGGGCATAAGCCGTGAGGGCGAAATGGGTTGGCTCACCGCGGGCGATGTCGGTAAGCGCATTCACTGTGCGCTCCCAGTCGTCTTTCGAGTGCCCGGGATGATGCGGGGGAATAATGAGCGCAGGCTCGAGCTGGGCCATTATTTCAAATCGCTGCAGGTCAGGGAGGATCCGTTGCATGGCCTCCGTGTCGAACGGTTTGCCCGCTTGCTCCGCCGTGAGTGCTGCCACGCCTGCGGGCGCGTTTGCAACGAACGCATTGAGCTCCTGGGCCCAATCCTTTGCGTTCTGCGGCTGAATCGTGTTCTGCAACCGCATATAGATGCCCACACAGTTCCAAAGCCGCATGACCGATTGATCGTAGGGAGTGCGTTGCTGTTGGTTAACCGCCCCCGCCCGCTTGACCTCGCGGTCGAGGTCTTGAAGTTTCGGTTTGATTAGATTCCACGAGAAATGTTTCCCGTCGGTTTGCTTGTCCGGGTCTTTGTTCCCGGGTAATGCGAGCAACCCTTTGAGGTCTGGGTTATCGATCCGAATGACAGGCCAGCCATCGGCCAGCCCCGGCTTCATCATCATCGCCATCAGCCATTCCGTTGCGGAGATGATCTTGGGATGGTCGGAGTTTTCTTTCCACGGCTCGAGGTTTGCGCGCTGTTTCTCGCGCAACTGCAGCAGCGCGTTGCGGGCAAGGGAATCCAACGGCTGGCAGCGGCCATTGGAAACAATCGGGAGCCGGCCAAAGTTCGCTGTGGAGAACTCGTTGGCTTTTTCAGCAGGGGGCCGGAAAGAAGCAGCCACCCAGGCGGCGAAGAGGGCCGTGATCAGCAAGGGGATCCACTTTTTCATAATGATGCAGTCCTCCGTTTTGTGATGAAGCCCACCAGGTGAAAGAGGAATTGGTAAGTCATCCCGAGCCCGACCAAAATGCATCCCAAGTAAGGGGTCAGCCACGAAGGATTGCGCACCACCTGGAGCGTGCTGGTGCCAACGTTCGCGTTCAGTTCGTCCCGTCCCATCTGATACTGGAAAAAGGTTAGCCCTTCGTAACGCAGCGGGCTGTTCATGTAGATATCGGCTTCGCGGGTTTCGCCTTTGGCAGGGTTGCTGATAAATATCCGGCTCTGAAAATTCTTGGGAATATCGGTCCCGCGATACACCTCGTGGGTGGTCTTGAGAAGCTTCACTGTAAAGGGTTGGTAGATGCGTTCGGCGCGAATTGCCGCCCGCCATTTTTTCCCGGCGACCTCGATCTCCTGCGAATTCAACCATGGTGAGAGCAGCCATGTCCCAAGACTGGTCCCGCCCTGAATCAATTCCACCACTGCATACGGAAGGTTGTTCCTGTCCATTTCTTTCGCTTCCGGAAGTGAAATGGCGATGGTGCTTGGCCCGTCGCCTTTGGTGGCAGCGATAGGCCACGTTTTGTCGGTGATTTCCTCGTTCTTTGCCACCCGCTCGGCGGCTAGGTGCATGGCGCCGGGTTGTTGCGCGAAACGGGTGAGCATTTCTTTCTGGAATCGGGTTTTCAGCTCGATCCGCAATCGGCCTTCCTGATC
>JAYUPM010000021.1:0-2205 GCA_043760145.1 Spartobacteria bacterium | reverse complement strand
TCGCCAAGCGCGCCGGGGCGCACGCATCGCCGGAGTTTCCCAAACTGGCCGATGGCGAATTTGGGATCACATGGATCGGACACGCCTCCTTTTTAATACAGACGGGAGGCTACAGTTTATTGATCGACCCGAATTGGGCCAAATGGCTGAAGGTGATTAAACGGGTGCGCAATCCCGGGATGCACATTCATGATCTGCCGGCCATTGACCTAGTGCTGATCACGCACGCGCACTTTGATCACCTGGATCGGACCACCCTGCGGGAAATCGCAGCCGACCAGCCGATCGTGGTTCCCTTTGAAGTGGGCAATCTCGTCCATGACCTCGGTTTTCGAAGTGTCCACGAGCTCCATTATTGGGAGAGCTACGAGCACGGTCCCTTGAAGGTGACCTTGACGCCGTGTCATCACTGGGGGGCCCGGATGCTGCATGATTCGCATCGTGGTTTCGGCGGCTTCGTTCTTGAGATCAATGGCCGCTCAATTTTTCATTGCGGAGATACCGCTTACTTCGACGGGTTCAAGGAGATCGGCCAGCGGCACAAGATCGACATCGCGTTGCTCCCAATTGGCGCTTACGACCCGCCCAGTGGCCGGGAGGTCCACATGAATCCAGAGGAAGCGATCCGGGCGTTTCTCGAACTCGGCGCCGGTCGGTTGGTGCCGATGCATTACGGCAGTTTCCGACTCAGTTACGAACCGCTCCATGAACCCCCCGAACGTCTGCTGGCATGCGCCCGCGCCCATGGGATCGAGTCCCACATCTCGGTGATGACCGAAGGCTGTCCCCTGATTTTCTAACCTCTACCGATTCAGCTTCGCATTCCACTGATCGAGGTTGGCCTTTTGGGCGGCAAACAATTCGTCCGTGGAATCGAGCACCTCAATCGCAGTGATCTTGTCGCCCTGCGCGATGGAGTTCACAACTCCCTGGCCATTGGTGACTTCGCCGAAAACCGCGTGCTTGCCGTCAAGATGGGGACACGGGCCGTGGGTGATAAAAAACTGGCTTCCGTTTGTGGCGGGCCCGGCGTTGGCCATCGAAAAGATCCCGGGTTTGTCGTGGCGCAATGAACGGTCGATCTCATCGGCAAATTTATATCCCGGCCCACCCGAGCCAGTCCCAGTTGGGTCGCCGCCCTGGATCATGAAATTGGCAATCACCCGGTGAAAAGTGATCCCGTCATAATAACCACTCTTTGCGAGGTTAAGAAAGTTGGCGGCCGTCATTGGCACTTTGCTGGAGAAAAGAGTGGCTTCGATATTGCCACGGCTGGTTTTGACGATGATGCGGGTGTCGGTCATAGGGCGGGGAATGTCTTCTCCATCAGGGCGGCTTGGCAAGGGGATTATCCCGGATTCCAAATCAATTTCTCCGCGTGACAGAGCCCCCCACAAGTGGCAATCCTGAATGCCTATGAAGAAGCTTATTTTTACATTCCTTGTTGCCTTGAGCACCGCGGCAATTATCGCTCCCGTTTCGCGGGCAGAAGACGCCAAAGAAATTGCCGTCATTAAAACCAATAAAGGAGAAATGACCGTCGAGTTCTGGCCGGAGGTTGCGCCCAAGACCGTCGAGAATTTCAAGAAACTCGCGAAGGACGGTTTCTATGACGGCACCGCATTTCACCGGGTCATCAAGGGGTTCATGATTCAGGGCGGCGACCCGTTAACCAAGGATGACAGCAAGGCAGCGCGCTGGGGCACGGGCGATCCCGGTTATAAAATCAAAGCCGAATTTAGTGATCGCAAACATGTGCGCGGGGTTCTCTCGATGGCTCGCTCCAATGATCCCGATTCCGCCGGATCCCAGTTTTATATCTGCCATGGAGACCCGGATTTTCTAAATGGGAAATACACCGTTTTCGGCAAACTCATTAAGGGCGACGATGTGCTGGAGAAAATTGCGACGAGCCCGACGGGACCAAACGATCGACCAACAGAGAAAATCGTTGTGGAAAGCGTAAAGATCGTTCCCGCACCGGCAGTCAAATAAACATCTGAAATTGGGATAAGGGTGGATTTGATGATGGCCCTTCCAATGAATCCAGAAGTAACTCGAGACCCGATCCGATAGGTCCCCCGTTCCGATTTCCCCGCGCTTTAATCAAATGGCATCTTCTCCCCAAAAGATAAAACTCGGCCTGGTCCAAATGCGCTGTGCGCCGAGCCCGGCCGAGAACCTTGCCAAAGCGATGCGCAAGAT
>JAYUPM010000020.1:0-5401 GCA_043760145.1 Spartobacteria bacterium | reverse complement strand
CAAACCCGGCCGACATTTATCTTCCTTTCTCTGGCCTTGGTTTTAGTGGCAGCGGCCCGGCCGGAGGGCAAGTTAATGTTCGGGTTCGGATTCTTGCTTGTTGCGATGACGCTCTGGGGTCAATGGAAGCCGGCGGGGATATATCTTGGGACACTAACTGTGGTGGCTTTGGGAACCCATTACATTACACAGACATTCCAGGCCGGGCTCCTACTCTATACCTCTGTCTGTTTCATGACACCGTCAGAGCTCAAGTCGGCCCCGGGCTTTATCCCGTATATCACCGAAATCCGGGAAGATCTCCGTGATAAGTGGGATGACCAGCTTACTTTTCCAAGGGCGCGTGATCGCAAGAAAATATCCTCGATCGTTAAGCAGTATCTCACGAATCATCCCGACTTCAAAAAGAAGCTCCGGAAAGAACCCGAAGAACGGCTTCTCAGGCGGATGGCGCGTGAAACCATCCTGTCTGATCCGGGGCGTTCCGTGGAACTGGCATATCGGAAGTTCCGCCGGACTGCGGGTGAGCCGAGCTGCGAGAATTTCTCGGCGTATATCTTGATCCACGACCAGGAGATTGCGCTCAATGGCAATTTGGACCGACTTACAAAGCTTGGAGATAATCTCAGTGGGAAACCGATGGATACTCCGCCACTGATAACTGCTTTTCTTGGGGATAAATACCAACCGGAGCGCGTGGAATGGTTTAATCGGTTCAACGCCGCATGGCATAACACCTGGTTATCATGGCGATTGCCCGACTTACATTCCGGGGGACGGACTTTGCCCGGGGTCCCATATTTCTATCTCGTGGCATTAGGAGGGATGTTGATCGCGATGTTTAGAAAAGGGGAGGGAAGGACCTTGCAGATATGCTGGACCCTGACATTACTGGGGCTCTTTTTTACAATCGCCCTTACGGCCAACATCAAGCCGCGGTTCCGGTTTGTATTTGAGCCATTCTGGTTCCTCTACATCCTCTTTCTATTCGATGCGCTTGTGGGATTAACCACCAAGGCACGGAGCAAACAGTAAACTGTGAACAGTGGGGCAGTAATCAGTGGGACGGAGAAAACGCCGAGGAGCAAGACCCGGAACTGATTTAACCGCACAGAACGCAAAGGACACATAGAGGCGGAAAACCACGGAGATTTGCCCACGGAATACACGGAAATTCACGGAAAGTTTTTGGGCCATAGCTTCTGTGTAATTCAGTGTATTCCGTGGGCTGTCGCTTCTCATTGGTGCCTTCGTGCCTTGGTGGTTCCCCACTGATTACTGCCCCACTGTTTACTGGGTTCCTTGGTGGTTCATCCCGCTTGCGGCCCGGCCCGTATTCGCAAAATTATGCGAGATGAAGACCACCATCGATCTGCCCGAGGACCTCTTCCTAAAAGCCAAGATGCTCGCCACGGAGCGGCCAACCACCAAGCAAAGCAGGCCCGCGAAGATCCATGTCGATGGCTCCGGGACCGGGACAATCTCGTAGAATCCACCATCCAAGCTGATCTGCGCTGCGGGCCGACCGTCAAAGCTGATCCTGCCAAGAAATCCGGCGGCACTTATGTCCTGGTTGAAGATAAGCCGGTCATTGATCCCATCGATTCCGCTTACGTTTAAATCGAGGCCGCTTGCGGTGCTCGTATAGTTGATGATGTTCAGGGTGAAAGCGCCCGGAACGATGCTGGCGAAATTCAGTGTCCCGACGCCCGACGCTCCAAAGTCCAAGGTCGAGGAGGCGGAGAGGGTTAATGCGCCAAGCCCCACGACACTGGTGCCAATCACTGTTGATGAATCAACACGCTGGGCGCCTGTTCCTTCGCGAATGGCATTTACTCCGGTTCCTGTCGGGGCGATTCCCAATGTGCCTCCCGCCATCGTGATACCGGTGCCGTTGCCGATTCGATCCAGACTCGCCGCGTTGCCTAAGAGCAGTGTGCCGCCGTTGCACACAGTGATCGAGGCGGAGGCGTTAATGCTGCCATCCACGGAGAGTGAAACCGCGAATGGACGCGAATTAACGCGAATAAGAAAAAGACAGGACAAACTCCGGTCTCCGTCCCATTAGCGTCCATTAGCGTCCAGTCGCGTCCATTCGCGTCCATTCGCGGTTCCAAAGATCCCCTGCCTTCATTCGTGTCCATTCGTGTCCCGCTGTTAATAATGGTCGGACCGGTAAACGTGCTACTGCCTGTTAAACGTTCGTGTTAGCGCCCATGTCAATCGTCTTACTCGAGGGACCACTGAGGCTGGTATCGATCGTGAGCGAATTACAAAACGCTCACGCGATCATCACCGCGTCCACTGCCTTGCCGTCCCACTGACAACTGTTCACTGATTACTGTTTCACTGATTCAATGCGCGCCTTGCAACACTATCTCGCTGATCGCCAGGCCGGCTTCGTCGCCCGGATATATCTCAAGGATCTCGAGGGTCATGAAGTCGCCGGATCGGACGAAGACGTCGGCGAACATGACACGTTGCCAGCGGCGGCTGTCGGCGAATGTAATGTCACAGACTGCGCGGTCATTGTAGAAAAGCCGCGCTTTGCGGACCCGGCCGTGAAGTTTCCAGAGCGCTTCTGTCTTCCAATGGCCGTTGATTATGTCGATGCCATAGACAGGCGCGGTCCCTTCTTCTTCGGGGGCGAGCTTTTTTGGAAAGAGAAGGCGTAACTTGGTGCCGATCCCGCTTTTTGCTGGCGGCAGTTCCGCGACCCACGCTGTTTGCGCGCTTTCGTCATTTAGAACCTTGAGCGCCGTTGGTTTTCCACCGGCTCCGGCCAGCTCGACACTCCATCGGAACGCGCATTTAAGGGAGCACCCGCCCATTAACTCTTCGAGCACTGGCTCTTCGACGACGGCTTTAACCGTGGATGCGAAGGAGCGGATTGATCCTGGCCCGAGGAGGCTGAAAATGAAAATGATCGGAACGAAAAGGGTGCGCACTGGAAACCTCTACACTGGTTTCCTGCGCAAATCATCATCTGATCCGGGATGCGTGATGGGTGGTCTTCCCTCGTCCACGTTCCCTTTTTCATCCCTGATAATTCATCCTTCATCCTTTCTCCCCGGGGCGAGTTTGGAAGTTTGCGCTATCGACGGGAGGGGAAAGGCGAAAAGCGGTCCTGTTGCTTGCCAACCCAGTCCAAAGATGACCCAAAAAAAATGCGCGGGCGCCCGCCGAAATGGCAAGACGCCCGCGCTGTTCCCCCCAGAACAGCGGCGAAAATATCCAACTCAGGACGAGGAGCAAGCATTCATTTGAAAATATTCCGGGAGCCGCTAATACCGGAGTTGCCATGAATTACCCGGTTATCCTTTTTTATAAGTATGTCGTGATTGACGATCCCGGGACATTTGCGGCGGGACAACGTCTTTTATGTAACAGCCTGCGTCTTAAAGGCCGGTATCTGGTGGCGCGGGAAGGGATCAATGGGACACTGAGCGGGCCAAGGGAGCAGGTGGACCAGTTCGTCACAGCGCTCCGGGCCGATCCGCGGTTTGCCGATATTGAGATGAAGGTTTCTCCCGGCGATGAAACCACCTTCGGAAAATTGATACTCAAGGTGCGGCCCGAAATTGTGACATTAAAGGCGGGCACCGATCTTGTTCCAGATCAGGACAATCATCTGAGTCCAACGGCATGGAAGCATGCGATTGAGGAGGATCCCGACGTGGTTCTTGTGGATGTCCGCAACGATTACGAGTCGGCGGCTGGCCGGTTTGAGAATGCGGTGGTGTGTGACATTGAACAGTTCCGCGATCTGCCCGGTTATCTCGACAAGCTGGGAGCTCTCAAGGAAAAAAAAGTGCTCATGTATTGCACCGGCGGGATCCGGTGTGAAAAGGCGTCAGCGCTGTTCCGGAGCCGCGGATTCAAGAACGTGTTCCAGCTCCATGGCGGGATCATGACTTACCAGGAAGAGTTCGGGAACGAGCATTGGCTCGGGGAATGTTTCGTATTCGACAAGCGGATGACAGTGAGGGTGGAGGAGGAGCTGGTCCACATCAGCCACTGCGCGCATACGGGGAAGGCATCGGCGCGGATTGTCAATTGCCTGCACGATCCGTGTCACCGGCTGTTTGTGGTCACTGAAGAAGCGGAAATAGCGGAGCCGGATTTCCGGCTCTGCCCGGAATGCCTTGCAGCCGGGTGGAGCTCGGAGACCGCCGTCTATAAGAGATAGGTCTTATACGACCTATAAGACCCATCAAGCGGTCCGCAAAATCAAGCGGAGTGCGTCCATGCGCAGCCTTGCGGAGCCGAGCGCGGTCTGTAACTGGTCTTTTTGCTCCCTGGCTGCGGCGATCTCGGCTGGCCGCACGTGGTCGTTGATCTCTTTAAGTTCCTCAAGCCGCTCGATCTCGTTCTGGAGCTGGGCTTCCATCGCCTTGGATGCCTCCGCGACGATGAGCGCCATCTTTTCGGCCGCAATGGTTTGCGCTTTCTCGATCATGGCAGGGATGAATTTCTTCCTCACCACCCCTTTGTCGAGGAGCCGGAATGGGTCGCCTTTTTCAAGCATCGCGGCGAGCAGTCCCGGGTCTTCGCTCTGGTCGGTTAATGCATGATCTAGCGCAATCCGAATCGGCGTTGCGGGAAGGAACCGGTCGAGGTGGAAGGCGGCAGGTGCCACGCATTCCAGCACCAGATGGAGTTCGAGGAGAATTGAATCCTGGCCGGAATCTTTCCAAACACCAAAAGAGCTGTTGCCGGCTTCACCGCCAAGAAGAAGATCGAGCACGGAAGCCACAAGAGGATGATCGGTGCTCATGAACCCGCGATCCTCACGCGAGAGCGCCCTGGCCCGATCGAACGTGACGCAGAGTCCTTCCCCGGGCAGTGACGGGAAGGCGTCCGTGATCAAATTCCCGGGGCGCAGGAGGTATGATCGGTTGCCGAGTTCCTCGATGTGGACGCCGAAATGATCCAGCACCCGGACAAAGAATTGTTCAAAGGCCAAATCGGAATCGCGCACCCGGATCTGGTCGAGAAGTGCCGTGGCAGCATCCATCCGGCAGGAGTTGAGTTCGAGGAGGCGGTCGTGTCCTTTCTCGAGTTTCTGCGCCACCTTTTGATGCTGTTCGCGCGTCTTTCGAATCAGCGAATCGAGCTTCTTCGCGCTGAAAGTATCCTGTAAAGCGGTGAGTTCTTTTGTGAATTTCCGGGCGATCTCCGCGGCCCCGTGCGGATTCTTTTCAAACGCATTGAGGCCTTCGTGGAACCACCGCGCCAGGACCTCGGATGCCGTTCCGCTTTGATAAGGGACATGAATCCGGATCGTCGTGGACTGGCCGATCCGATCGAGGCGCCCGATCCGTTGCTCGAGCAACTCCGGGTTGGAAGGCAGATCAAAGAGGACGAGGTGATGGGCGAATTGGAAATTGCGTCCTTCGCT
>JAYUPM010000019.1:0-5404 GCA_043760145.1 Spartobacteria bacterium | reverse complement strand
TGAAGCCGTTACCGAAGGAGTATTTGGATGCGATGGCAAAGGTTGAAGGGGGCGCCAAACCGCTGCCCGAAGCCCTGCAACCGGCCCCCGATCCTGCGGACGCCATCCTGCTTCCTGAACATGGGACGCAACGGATCAAGCCTGAGCCGGTCAGGAGCGTGGCGTTGCCGCAACCGGAAGTGGCGCCGGCCCAGCTGGTCATGCCGCCTGCGCGTCCGGAACCGATCAAGGAACCCGGATACCAACCGGAAATGCGCCAGACCCGGGTGGAAGGGAACATCACCAATCGGGGAAAACCGGGGGTGGACGCCATCAAGACGCCGCTTGGGGTTTACCGCAAAAACCTGAGCGCCCAGATCCAGGCGCGCTGGCAATATTATACGAAGCAGCGGATGGATATGCTCGCGCTCGGGACTGTGCGTATCCGGTTTTTCGTTTCCCAAGATGGACGGGCGCAGGATATTGAAGTGATCGAAAGCAATTCGAATCAAAGCTTTACTGATGTTTGCGAGCAATCCGTCCGGGAGGCAAAACTTCCCGCCCCTCCCGGAGAGCTTGAACTGATGAAGGACGGACGACTAGAGCTTGTATTCAGTTTCACCCTTTACAGCGCCCACTAACCACTGCGCCATTTTTTATACTCATGCCCATTTTCGCTGCTTCATTCAGTTCCATTTATCAGTTTTTTGCCCAAGGAGGATTTTTTATGATCCTGCTGCTGATCTGCTCCGTGGTCTCGGTGGCAGTCATCATCATGCGGGGATTGGCGTTGCGCCGTGAAGTGGTGATGCCGTGGTGGATTGAACGGGAGATTGATTCACTGCATCCCAAGGCGGCCGATGAATTCGAAAAACTCGGGCACCGGATTGATGGGGATACCTCAACATTTGCGCGGGTCGTTCAGGTCGGACTCGAGCATCTCAACTGGCCCAAGTCGGAGAATGCCGAGGCAGTCCAGACTTGCGCCCGCCACGAGATCGTTCGCCTCGAAAGCGGGCTCTTTGTCCTGGAAGTGGTGGTCGGCATCGCGCCGCTGCTGGGTCTCCTTGGGGCTGTTGCGGGCTTGGTGACAGTGTTCGCCAATTTGGGTTCAAGCGAAAGCGTCTCCGACCCGCGCGGTATCGCCAAGGGCATTTCCGAGGCGTTGAGCACCACGATTGTGGGCCTTTCAATCGCCATCCCGAGCCTGATCGCCCACAGCTATTACAGCAAAAAAATTGAAACGATGGCGGCTGAGATGGAAACCCTCATGGGCGCGCTGCTGACCAAGTGTTACACCCAAAAACAGAAGAAGATCACGGGCCGCGCATTCCATCCTGCCGAAGAGGCGGGTTACGCTCCGCTTAACCAACCGCATCCGTGAACTTCTATCACCGCAAACGGCGCACCCCGCAGGTGATCATTGTCTCGATGATCGATATCTTCGCGATCCTGCTGATATTTGTCATCGTGACCACGACCTTCAAGGTGCCGGAGAAAGAGCAACCGGCGGTAACGATCAAGTTGCCGGAATCGAAGTCCGCCACCGCTGCCCCCACTTCCACGGATGTCGCAGTGCTCACGGTTGCCAAGGACGAAAGCCTGATGCTCGACCTAAAAAAAACGGAACTCTCGGAACTTGCGGCCGCGGTCCGCGAACGGCTCGAGAAAAACCCAAAGCAGGCGTTCGCAATGCGCGCCGACGAGAAGATCTCGTATGGATTTCTCATCAAAGTCCTCGACGCCTTGAAAGCAGGCGGCTTGCAAGGAAACCTCTCCGCATTCACAGATCCCGGGAAATGATTCTAGAAATTGTTAATTACGGCGACCCGGTTTTGCGCGTCAAAGGATCAGTGATCCGGGAGATCGACGCGGAGATCCAGCAACTTGCCATGGATATGCTGGAGACAATGCGTGACGCCAACGGAGTGGGCCTTGCCGCGCAACAAGTCGGCGTGGCCCTGCAAATTACAGTGATCGATGTGACTCCGATTGACGATCGGCCCAGCACTCTCATCGTGGACGGGACCGAAGTGGATCTCGTCCCCTGGATGCCGATGGTTCTCATTAATCCGCAACTCGAACTCGGCAAAGAGAAGGAGAGCGGGATCGAAGGCTGCCTGAGCTTCCCCGAGATCAGCGCCGAGATCAGCCGCTCCGTATCGGTCCGGGCCAGGGCGCAATTGCTCAGTGGCGAGACAGTTGAATTTGAAGCCACCGGCCTCCTTGCCCGGGCCTTGCAGCACGAAGTCGATCATCTCAATGGCGTGCTTTTTATTGATCGTATGAATTCCGCCACCAAGGTCTCCATGGCGGGGAAATTAAAACGGCTCCAACGCGAAACCCGTCCTTGAATCGTTCCTCGCCGGGAATCCGTTTTAAGTTCGGGCATCGATCCATGCCTCGCGCCGTATGAAGCTTTCCACCATCCACGCCACGCTCGCCCAGCTCGGGACCCAGCCCACCCGCAGCCTCGGCCAGAACTTTCTCCACGACCAGAACCTCGCCCAGTGGATGGTTGCCCAGCTCGATATTCAGCCGGGGGAAACCTGGGTCGAACTCGGGCCCGGGTTGGGCGCACTCACCGAATTCGCAGTCCGCCATTCACGAAAAGGAATCCTCATCGAGAAGGATGGCCGCCTCGCCGGTTTTCTAAAGGAGCGCTATCCGCAGCTTGAAATCGTGCATGGCGATGCCGCCGAATACGATGTCCGCGATCTCTTTGCCCGCGGCCCTGTGAAGGTCTTCGGGAACCTGCCTTATTACATCTCCAGCCAGATCATGTTCCAGTTTACCGCGGAACCGAGTCCGGTCTGCGCGCTGAGTTTTACGCTCCAAAAAGAACTGGCCGAACGTCTCTCAGCCCAACCACGGACCAAGGCTTATGGCGCCCTAACATTGGTCATTGGCCGGCGATGGCGGGTGAAATATTTGCGCACGTTGCCACCCACGGTTTTCACCCCCGAACCAAAGGTCGATTCTGCGGTTGTGCTTCTGACTCCCCGGGAACGCGGCGAGTTGCCCGAATGCGACGGCGGCCGTTTCAATACGATGGTCAAGCAAGGCTTTTCCCAGCGCCGCAAACAGCTCCGCAAAATGCTCCTCAGTTACGAACTCGACTGGCCTGCAACCTGTGCCGCGTTGGGCGTGGAAGAGACTTGCCGCGGCGAAGAACTCAGCCTCGCCCAATGGATCGAGCTCACCAATATCGTGACCTTTAAAAACGCGAAGGCCGATCCCCGGCCACTCGCTGAGATCGCGCAGGATGTGCATGGCGAAACCTTTGATGTGGTCGATGACAACGACATGGTCAAGCATCAGGCATCGCGTCATGACGTGCATCTCAAAGGGTGGCGTCATCGGGCCGTCCACATTTTCGTATTCGACAAACACGGACAGCTCTTTTTGCAGAAGCGTTCGCGATGGAAGGACAAATATCCCGGGTGCTGGGACTCAAGCGCTGCGGGACATGTGAATGCCGGGTTCGATTACGAAGAGACCGCCCAACGCGAGCTCGAAGAGGAGCTCGGGATTGTTGCAGATCTTTCGCCGATCGGAAAAATCGCCGCCTGCGCGGAAACGGGCTGGGAGTTTGTGCATATCTTCCGGGCACAACACGATGGCCCATTCCGTCTGCCTCCCGCCGAGATCGAGAGCGGCGCATTTTTTTCCAGGGAGCAAATTCATCAATGGATTGCAGCGCGGCCGAACGATTTCGCCCCCGGCTTCCTCAAATGCTGGGCGTTAACGCAGAGCCCAGGAAATTAAACCCGGAGAACTGAATCCACCGGAGCCGGAGGGGAATTTTAACGCAGAGACGCAGAGACGCAGAGACGCAGAGACGCAGAGACGCAGAGACGCAGAGACGCAGAGAAGGGAAATACCTCGGGGCAACAAGGAGACGGGGCACCCATTACGCGCATCTGGGGTGCTACAAGTCTACCTCTTCGTGGCAGCGGCGTCTCGCCGCTTTCGTCTCCTGCCGCAGGTGTCCAAGTCTGCTGTGTTGCCGTTTCAAAACCTGCCCCGTGTTCGTCTTTGCCAGAGGCGCATAACCAGATTTGACGGATTTGATGGACGCGCGTTGGAAAACAATGAGGGGCGGATCCAGCTCTGTTGCGGTCCGGCAGAGGGGCCAGAACCTGAGCCGAATTCAAGCCCATCAGTCACGAATTTTGACTGACCCATTCACGCTTACTCCACCGAGATCAGCGAGCATTACTGCGGGCGCGCGCTCGAAACTGGGAGGGGCGGCTTCCCAGCCGCCCTCTGGCCCGCTCTTAAATCGGCAACACCTGTCAGAGTAAAGGGCTCGCCCATTTATCCGACAGGTTTTGTAGTGCACTCTGCCGCTTTGATACGCCACGACTTGCGAATAATGACTCAAAACGATCAGCAATTCAAAAAACGAGGACGAGGACGATAAACCCGCTTAAGTTCGCGCCATTCTTGTCTGTCCCCATTCTTTCATTCTTCCATTCTTCTGTCTTGAATGCCCATGCCCGACTTCGTATGGGCATTTTCCGAGGGGGGCAAGAGCGATCCTAGGCTTCCTGAACCGGCGGCGTGACCTTCCCGGCACTCCAACTCTTGGGCCAATTTAAGGGGTCCACTTCCTGATCGGGTTTGGCCGGTTCGGCGGGCCATGTGAATTGGCACGAATTACAATAATAATCGCGCTCAATCATCCCCACGGCCGCGGCGATGGCGGGGAGCGCCCCGACCACCGTGCGGCGCGAGAACTGTGGGAATTCAATCAGGGTCGAGGTGCATTGTGGGCAATGCACGGCTTCGGCCAACGCGGGGAATACCGGCTCCCATTCTTTAATCTGAGCGAGGGCCCGTTCGCTTTGGTCGGCTTCCACCCGGACCCGCATATGGGCGTGGGGCGTGAGTTGGAATAAGTGCCATTTCTGTTCCATCGATTCGTCAAAGAGTTCGGTGGCGAATCCGGCATTTTTTAGCCGCTCGACAAGGGCTTGAGCGGGAGCTTTTTGGTTGAACGCGGCAATGGAGATAAATTCAGGCATAATATTGGAAAACGGGGTTGATACGCATCCCGTTGTTTTAGTTTCCGCTAACTTTAAACAAGTGCAAGGTGACTGGACCAAAATTCCGACCCCTACGACCCCTTCAGACCCATTATCCGGCGGCCATGCATGCGATTGCGCTGGGCAAACATGTTTGTGTGCAAAAACCGCTGGTCAACACCCTTTGAACCGCAGGAGGAATGGACGATCGCGATCAAGAATGAAAAAGCGTTCCCGTGGATGGCGCAATTTGATTACGCGGTGCCGCTGACCGACCTCAAACCACGAATGAACGCGAATGGACACGGAATAAGGGCGGGGGAAGTTTGGAACCGCGAATGGACGCGAATAAACGCTAATGGGGGAAAGGAGACCGGAGTTTGTCCTGTCTTTTT
>JAYUPM010000018.1:0-2213 GCA_043760145.1 Spartobacteria bacterium | reverse complement strand
CCTGGTTCTTCGGCGTGGCCCATCTCGTCAGTGCCCTTCCCAATGTCCAGGGGGTCATGCTCAATGTCGTGGCCGCGTGGTATTCGCAAAACCTGTCGCTTCTTTGGTTCACCGCGATCGGATTGGCGGCGATCTATTATCTTATTCCCAAGGTAATCAACCGGCCGATCTATAGCTATAACCTCGCCTCCATCGGGTTCTGGACATTCGCCTTGTTTGGCGGGTTAACGGCGACCGTCCGATTGAGTGGTGGACCTGTTCCGGCGTGGCTGGTGACGCTCGGGGTGGCGGCCAGCCTCATGATGCTCGTGCCGATTGTCACCGTGATGACGAACTTTCTCTGCACCATGCGCGGCCACGGGCACATGGTTTATTACTCGCCCACGATCCGGTTCACTTACTTCGGAACGATCGCTTTCGGACTGGCAAGTGTGGCCGGCTTGCTGACTTCGCTCCGGAGTGTGGACCGGGTCCTTCATTTTACCCAATTCCATGCCGCCCAGCAGCATCTTGTCATTTACGCGTTCTTCTCGATGGTGATGTTTGCCGCCATCTATTACATCACGCCGCGGCTAGTTGGCTGTGAGTGGCTTTCCTCGAGCCTTATCAAGATCCATTTTTGGGGAGCGGCATACGGTGGATCACTGGTGGTTTCCATGCTGGGTTTGTCCGGACTTGTCGCTGGTCTTACTCTTGTCGATCCAGACGCCAGCTTTGTCCAGGTGATCGAGATGGGGCAGGTCTATTTTTATGGACTCACATTTGGCTACGTCGCAATTGGAATCGCCCACGCCTTCTTCCTTCTGCATTTCCTTTTAATGCTGGCACGCATTGGCCAGCCAGGTGCCGAGCCCACGTTGTTTGCCACACCCGGGGAGGAGAAACACTAATGAGCCGTTCGTCTTACCTTTTCGTGGGGATCTTCGGGTCCTTTGTTATTTCGTGTTTTGCGATTGTCCTGGTGCCGCAACGACAGATTGGGAGCCTTGCCCCGCAGTTCGATGAGGAGAACAACGACGTCTATCCGGTCCGCAATTCCCAGGGCCGGGATGTGTATGTGTCCGAGGGATGTGTCGCCTGTCACTCACAGCAGGTGCGTGATCCCCAGAACGGGCTCGATATCGACCGCGGCTGGGGCGTGCGCCGCACTGTGGCACGTGATTACATCTTCGATGAAGCGCCTTTGATCGGATCGATGCGGCTCGGCCCGGACCTTGCCAATATCGGGTCCAAGGATTGGCGCAATGAAGAAGTCGAGGATACTCGCAAACCGCTGAGGCGGGACGCGGCGTGGCATTACCGCCATCTCTATCAGCCGACAGCGATTATCCGGGAATCCAATATGCCGCCTTATCGATATCTATTCGAAAAGAAGAAGATCAGCGGGCAGCGTTCGTTGGATGCCCTGGATGTCCCGACCGAACCCGGGTTTCAGATTGTGCCGACCCAACGGGCGATGCACCTGGTCAATTACCTGCTCTCGCTGGACCGCTCTCATCCATTGAAAGAAGTCAAAACCCCTGGCGCAGCCGCCCCCGCGAAGTAACCACTGATTTTTCGAGAATGAACGAAGGTCCAGAACGCATTGATTACCGGGAAACATCCGACATCACGGAGGTGCATGCCGCCATTAAACGCGAGCACCGTGACCCTGTTGCGGAAACAACGCCGATACCACTCTGGCTGACCACGCTTTGCGGAGCCACTGTTTGCTGGGCGGGCGCCTATCTCGGCGTGTTTCACGGCGGCTTTTCCGGGGACATTTACAACGAATACGAGAGTTCACCTGCGGCACTCTTCCCAATACCCAAAAAAGCGGGCGGCAAGGATACGGAACCAGTTGCGGCGCAAACTCTTGTGCAGCTGGGCAAGGTTGTTTACTCACAATGCCAGGCGTGTCATCAAGCCAATGGACAGGGGCTCGCCGGACAGTTCCCTCCACTGGCAAATTCGGAGTTCGTCGTGGGCGGGGAGAAGCGGCTCCTCGGAATTATCCTGAAGGGGTTGCAAGGGCCAATCACGGTTTCCGGCAAGCCGTATAACGGAGTAATGGTTCCATGGGAATCGGGGCTCACGGACAAGAAGATTGCTGCTGTGGCGAGTTATATTCGCTCCGAGTGGGGCAATACCGCCCCGGAAATTTCCGAGGCGAAAGTCGCGGCAGCGCGAAAGGAATTTGCAGGGCAGGCTGGATCGTTTACTGAAGCGTCGTT
>JAYUPM010000017.1:0-5410 GCA_043760145.1 Spartobacteria bacterium | reverse complement strand
ACGAGGACGATTCGGAGAGCCCTGAGAGTGAGAGCCCTGAATCGAAGGACGAGGGACGAGGACGAGGACGAAGGACGATTCGGAGAAGCCTGTGAGTGAGAGCCCTGAATCGAAGGACGAGGGACGAGGGACGAGGACGAAGGACGATTCGGAGATGTTTGGCTAATCGCGCAACCCGGGAATCCTTGAATACCCAATAAATGTGCTCCGGGAATCGCCGTTTGTCGGGGTCCGGGGCATATTGAAATCAAAGACACTTACGCCGTTGCGCTTTTGTCCATGATAAGTGCGGCCATCACTGGATCCGATCATGATTTTCTGGCCAGTGTCTTTCTCGGTGCCGAGATAAATCATGACGTGGGAAACGGGAGGATCGTTGGCGGTGCCGTAAGTGCCGATCCAGAAAAGGAGATCCCCGGGGAGAAGCTCGTCGAGTTCGAAGCTATCGGCTTTGCGGCTGACGACAGGGCGGAAGGCCCGTTTGTTTCTAACCCATACATAGAGTCCGCTGGAATCGCGCGGGACCTGGGTAAGCCCATGCTGGCGCAGGACGTAATAGATGAACCCGGAACAGTCCATGCCTCCATTGGCGGGATCGGCGGACCCGAACTTGTAAGTCAGGTTGCGCTGGGCCAATTCAAGGCACGACTCAATCAAGCGTTTTATCCCGGCCGGTTGGGCCTGAAATTCCAGGATCGCTTCCGGGGCGATTGAAACATTGGAAGCAGTGCCAGCACGGAAGTCAGTGTCTGCCGGCTCATCATCCACTTTTGCCGGGGGCGCTGAAGCTTCCATTTTCCGCGTTCCGCTCTCCATTACCGCTTTTCGCTTTTCGCTTTTCGCTTTCTCTTCCACGCTTCCGGCTTTTGCCTCTGGTTTAGGCGTTGCTTTCTTTGTTGCCGATCCAGTTGAGGATTTTGGTTTCGGGCGGGGTGTTGCGGCTGAGCTCTGGGATTTTTTTCGGGTAGATGTTTGAGAGTAACCGGGGATACAGAGGCCAAGCAGTGCGAAGGTGGCAAGTGTGATCATCAAGCATCGCGGCGAAAGCGCCCCGCAGGACCAGAACACAATTGCGCGTGGATTTGTGTTTAGTGAAAAGGGAGCCCGCATCAGTTAGAACGCCATGTTGATGGAGACTGTTCCGAATACCTGGCCGCCGTCCTGCTGGCCTTCAAATTCCTGGGTCCGGTAGACCAGGGCGTATGCGAGCTTGGTATTCCCGTAATTCATCGCGGCCCCGACACTGACATCAGCAACGAGCCAGCGATGATCGACCGAGGAGGTATTTCCGAAGGTATTGCCATCGAGGAAGATATTGCGAACGACAACGCGGCCATCGACCCTTCCGAATAGATACATTCCCATGTCGAAGCGTGGCCGATCGGCAGCCTGCGCGCCTTCGACAGGGGTGGAGGTGGTCGAAGCAGGGGCGATTGTCGCGGTGCCGAAATCATCTGGCAGATTAAAGCCGACGCGAAATTCAGCGCCCAGGTTGACGTTGGTATGCACGTTGCCCAATGTTGCGCCGGCATGTGGCAGGAGCTCCCAGTCGAGCCCGGAACGGCGCTCATGCTTGGGCCAGCGCCAGTT
The DNA here is from genome assembly GCA_043760145.1 of Spartobacteria bacterium. GTDB lineage: Bacteria > Verrucomicrobiota > Verrucomicrobiia > Chthoniobacterales > Chthoniobacteraceae > CAIURC01. The sequence continues at coordinate 3,820 of JAYUPM010000017.1, read as the reverse complement.
GCGTTGGTAAGAGAGATTGACGCCAAGTTCGTTGTGGAGCTGGTTGTCCCATCCATTGGGAGATCCAAGTCCACGCGCGTCATGCACCGCTTTTTGAGTTTCCTCCGCATAAGACCACGAGCCGACAACGCCGATGCTGAGGACGAGGGAATTGCGAACCTCGGCATTTTTCCACGCCACGCCGAGACCCAGGTAAAGCCAGCCGGCGTAGGGCCGGTCGTTTTTTACTGGGCCGAAGCTTTCCGTATCGTTTGGGGTGTAGATATTCTGACCAAAAGCGAAGAGCAGGTTCTTCTGGTAATCTTTTTCGTTGATGAACGGAATAATATCGAAGAGCGGGAGCAGGGGACTGGCGTAGGGAGAATCGCTAAATTTCTCGAGGTCGATTGAGCTCCAACCGAACTTTACGCCGTTGGTGTAGTAGCGGTCGGTTCCACCGAATAAATCGTTCTCGAAATAAACACTGAGGGTTCCACTATTGACGTCTTTGTCCGCGCCAAAGGCGGAAATGGAGAGGAGGGATGCGGCGAGTGTGGCGGTGAGCAGGGTGGTTGGGTTCATGAAGAATCTTTAGAGACCGAGTTTGCGCGCCTGTTTGCGTGCGGCTTTCGCCAGTGGTCCCACCGCGTGTTTTAGATCGGCCTCCACTGATTCTGCAACATCGCTCGCAATGGCCCGCCCGTCGTGCAGGCTTTTCTTGAGCAGCGCGCCGCTGGCCGCGAGGAGGGCAAGGATCGCCGCGCGGGATTCGTGGAGCGGTTCTTCGATGTAACGCTCCGAAAAGGAGGGCGGCGATTTCCGGAACAGAAAGCTCCCCACAAGAATCCCGATTCCCAACGCGGCGGCGATTGCAGGGATAGGATTCTCGCGCAGATAGTCCGCGCCCTCATCAATGGCCTGCGTGGTCCGCTCACGGACTTCGTCCCACCTGAAGGCGGATGGAGTGCTGGTGGTTTCTGACATGCCGTTTTGATCGTGTATGGAGTCGTTCATAGTGTCTAAAGGGCTGGGGGGCGTTATTGCGGGGCGCCTTCGGGTTCTTCTTTCTTTGATTTCTTTTTTTGGGGTTGCGGATTCTTTGGCGCGGTTGTCGGGCCGGCTTCAGCGGGTTGTGGCTTTGCTTCCGGTGGCCCTTTGCGCGCAACAGCCTGGCGTTTCGGCTCTGCAGGTTTAGCGGTTTCCCCGCGCTCTTTCCGCGGCATTGTCCCCTCAACTTTCCGTTCCGAGGCCTCCTCCTGTTTCTTTGCCTTCCTCGATTCTACTGATTTTTCGGGAGATTGTGTGTCAGCGGGAGTTGGCGCTTTAGCCGCATCGGGTTGTTTCCCTTTACGCTTCTCCTTTTTCTCAGGTGCGGTCGGTGGCGGGATTGACTCGGCTTTATCCTGAGGTCTGGTGGCAGGCGGAGGGGCGATCTCTTTTTTGTGCTTCGATTTCTTTTCAGGCGCGGTCTTCGGCATCGGCCTGGCACCTTCCGTTTTCGCTGGATCCAATGTTTTCACTGGATTCTCAGGCGATTCTGGAACCGATGGCTCAGATTGGACTTCGGATTTCTCTTGCTTTTTACCCGGGGCAACTTTCCTGCCGTTTGGTGGGGAGACCCGGTTTTTCGGGGCTTTGCCTGCAGGCGCTATTGGGGCGGCTGATTCCGTCAGAGGCGTGGCTGTTGGTGGCGGTGGTGTTCCTGGGGCGTCGCCGGGTTCTGCGGGGGCGGGTTTCTCGCTCTTCAATTTGGTGCGGACCTTGGCGACTTCAGCAGGTGGCCCGGCATTTTTCCAACCACGATCGATTTTCGGGGCGGCGACCTTGGCGGCGACTTTTTTCGGGGCAGCGGTTGCCTTTGCGATAACAGGAGGAGCGAGGACCTGGAGTGAATCGCCTTCCACTCGGGAGCGTGATTGGTCGCTGGAAACCATGCGGGAGTCGTCTTTAAGTTGGCGGCGTTCCAAGCGGAGTCGGCGAATCGGCTGGGCGCTTTCCCTGGAGATGGCCTCGTATCTGGGGCCTTCGTTATAGACCACGTTATTGACGTAGGTCACCCGGGTGATGTTCGTGGTCTGATTGATGATGGTGATGTTCTGGCTCGGCTCAATTACAAAGGATCTCAGACGGGGTGCCCCGAAATTGCGGACCTCGACGAAATTGTAGTGTGTGGGGCCGATATCGAAATCGATATCAATGCGATTGCTGAAACCGACGGAGTGATGGAACTCGGCTTCCGGGGGAAGGGGCGCCCAACCGACATGACGATCGCTGCGGCGCCAGGAGACCCATGCCGGACCCCATTCCGTGCCGGGGACCCAGACCCAGCCGATGCGATCAACGCGGGCCCATCGGCCGTAATGATATACCGCCCACGAGTAAGGCTCATCCGAATCCCAGGTCCAGCCCGCATCGGTATAAACCCAGCGGCCATCGCTGTATGGGCGCCAATCGCGATCCACGCCGCGGGGTTGCCAGCAGTAGCCATAATCCCCGACTTCCCGCCACTCGCCATGGGCATCGAGGTTATCGTAAAAGAAATCGACCGAAAGTTCGGCCTTTGCCGGGAGAGCGGTGGCAAGGAGGAGCGTGGAGCAGAGGAGAGAAAAAAGGAGTTTCATACAGGAAAAAGGCTAGGATCAGTGACTACAATGCGGGTGGGCTGCGTGGGCGGAAAAGGCCAACTGCGCTGGGCAGTTGGCCATTCTTGCGATTGCTCGTTTAGTAAGAGCGAGTGGTCCGGGTTTCCGAGACGACCGCCGGGGCTGGCCGGTGAACAGAGACTTCTTCGGTTGTCGTGGAACTGGTGTGAGTTGAGGGTTCCTTGACCACGGTTGTGCAGGCACCGAAGGAACCAACGATCGCAATTGCGACCAGGAACAGAATTAGAGTTTTCATTTCCGGCTTACGGTGTGGTGGTCGTTGTCGTCGTGGTTTTCTTCTCCTCGATTTTCGGCACAGCCGCGGCCGGAGGATTAACGATGGTGGTGTTATGCTCGACCTTCTTTTCCTCCTTTGCCGGAGGGTTCACGATGGTCGTATTTTTTTCGACAACCGGGGGAGCCGATGGAGCCGGCGCGGTGTTGACCCGGGTATCGCAGGCTGCCACGAGGGCGATCGCGCTGACTGCAAGTATGACGTTTTTCATATGGTGCTAAGTTTGATTGGCTGGAATCACTTGGTGGTTGTCGTGGTCGTCGTGGTTTTCTTTTCGATCACCGCTGGCTTGGCTGGAACCACCGGGACCGCAGGGGTCACAACAGTCGCCTTACGCACAATCACTTTGCTCGCGATCAACCGGTCGCCGGTCTTGGTGTAATAGACCGTCACAGGGAGCCCGGACTTTACGGTCTCGATGGAGACCGGAGCCCCGGTTTCATCAACATAAGTGGTGGTCTTGCTATAGGTATAGCGAAGCGGTTCAGGAGCGGTTTCGGAGCGGATCACGATGGTCTCGGGCCCGAACTCGCTGATGGTGCCCACCGATTGGGTGGTGGTGGTTTGCTGCACGGTGGTTTGAGCCACAACCGCTGGCGCTGTTGCCAATAGGAGGGCGGCGAGGAGTGCTGTGGAGAAGTTGGAAGGCTTTTTCATTACCACCTAATCGTCCGATCCAGCAATCTGGCCTTACCTCGGCCGCATTTATTTTACGTCCGGCTACGAACCCAACCCTCTGCGTCTCTGCATTTATTCTCAGCCATCCCACAGAAAAGAACTTTTTAACCGCAGATGCCTCAGATTGCCGCAGATACCGGAAGGAGGAGAATCATCTACGAGCAGTCGCTTCTCCCTCCCTTCATCTGCGTCTATCTGAGTTATCTGCGGTTAAACATTCCGGGGC
>JAYUPM010000016.1:0-2218 GCA_043760145.1 Spartobacteria bacterium | reverse complement strand
GACCTCCGACCTCCGACCTCCGACCTCCGACCTCCGACCTCCGACCTCCGAATTAAGAATCGACGCCCCCGGTGATTTGCCGTTAAGCAACTGGTCCCGCCCGCACCCTCGGACGCCGAACCTTTCACTTTTTCAATTCCCCGCTTCACCATGCATACCGATGATACCCCTGGAGAGGACGAATTTGTGACGGTCCGCGACCCGGGTCCCGGGGCCGATCCGAAACCGGACGAGGAATTGCTCTTTAGCCGATACCAGGTCATTCGTGAATTGGGCCGGGGCGGAATGGGTGTCGTGCTACTCGCTCTGGACACGGTCCTGAACATGACGGTGGCCTTGAAATTGGTGCCGCAAAATGTGGTCCGCGACAGTGAAGGGATTGGGGATTTGAAAAAGGAAGTGCTCCGTGGAATGGAACTGGCCCATCCTAACATCGTCCGGATGTTTAGTTTTGAGCAAAACGCCACCACAGCGGCGATTGTGATGGAGCATATCCAGGGGGAGACGCTGGCTCAGATGAAGGTCCAGCGCCCCGGCAACTGCTTCACATGCGAGGAGTTGATGCCGATTCTCGAACAGCTTTGCACGGCGCTCGACTACGCCCATGGCGAGGCCCGCATCGCGCATCGTGATCTGAAACCGGGCAATCTGATGCTTACGCCCGCCGGCAAGCTCAAGGTGGCCGACTTCGGGATCGCCTCGAGTTTGAGCGATACTCTGAGCCGGGTTTCAGTGCGCGCCGATTCGTCCGGCACTCCTCCTTACATGAGCCCGCAACAGGCCATGGGAGAACGTCCCACCCATCTCGACGACATCTATTCTCTCGGGGCCACTGTCTATGAATTACTGACCGGTAAACCGCCGTTCTTCCGCGGTAACATCCTCGCCCAAGCCATGAGTGAGGTGCCCGCAACAATGACTCTGCGCCGCAATGAATTGGGTGCCGAGAGTGCGGCGCCCATTCCCAACGCATGGGAGAAAATGGTGGCCGCATGCCTGGCCAAGGAACCCGAGGATCGTCCCGAGAACGGGGCCGCAATCCTTGAGATGCTCAAGTTCCCGCACCGCGCCCTGGCTAAGAGTCATCCAATCGTTTTCGATGATCTCCGGTTGGATGTGGCGGTCATTCCCGACTCCGTCCAGCAGGTTTACCCAAAGCCAATCTCCAACCCCATTGCCAAGGCCCTCCCTTCATCGCAACCGGCGAAACCATTGGTCCCGCGGGCACCCAGCGTGGATCTCCAGCCGTTGGTGGCTGTCTGTTCCTCGGCGATGAGCGGGTTGTTCTCGGGCGTGGCTGCGCTCCTGAAGACCGTGGCTAAGATTGCGATTGTCCTCGGCCTGCTTTGGGGCCTCCTTCAACTCAAATCTAAGTGGGATGCAGGCGCCGAAAAACGCGCGGCCGCCGAGGCCAAGGAGAGGGCATACGCGCGGCCGGCAGAAGCGGTCGGCGGCGTTCCCCGCAATGCGCCGCCCACCTACTATCCGCCAACTGCCCCCTCCGGACCTTCCGGACCGCCTCCCGGGCATCCCGGGCCTCCACCGGGACATCGCCCTCCGCCCCCGCCCCGCCGGTGAGCCGCGCCTATCCGCTCGGTTTTGCGTAGGGTGCCGGGAAGACTTTAGTCTGGGCCGTTTTTAAAAATCGTGGCAGCGACGTCCGTATCTGTTTAGCGCCTTCCCGGGTTTGTAGTTCCGGCTTCAGCCGGTCCGGGAAGGCGACGTCAGAAGTCAGAATGAAAAATGAAGAAGTGCGGGGATCCGCCCTTGCCGCATAAATGCGGAACGACAAACCACGGAAGGCGCTAAACAGATACCGACGTCCCGTCCCTTTCGGGCAGGAACAACCGCGCCGGAGAACTTGTCAGATCCAAGCTCGCCGGACATCATCACGCCCCCTTGAACCGAATCCACCAGTCCGTCGCCGTTCTGCTCGTCGTCTTGCTCGCAATGGGCGGTGCGCCGGTCCCGCTTCAGGCTGCTTACACCACGAACGGTTACGACGGCGCGGAAAGATTAGTTGCATCTGCCTGCGCAACACTGGGAGGAACGACCCGCAGCATCTACGACGATGCAGACCGCCGCGTAAGTGTGGTTGATCTGCCAGGTCAGACCCGGCTTGCATATGGTTACGATGAGCGGATGCAGTTCTCCGGCCCGGATCGCTGCTGGGGTTGGTCGATCAGCGGTGCCTACGATGTCGCAAAGGCGCTCGGCA
>JAYUPM010000015.1:0-5429 GCA_043760145.1 Spartobacteria bacterium | reverse complement strand
TGTCCTGAATGGCTGGTGGGCGGTCGAGCAGTTCAAAAACCTTGGTCGTTGAAGCAAGGCATTTCTGCATCGTCAGATAAATCCGGCTCAACGATTTGAACGCTGGATAAAGCAGCACCATGCCGCCGGTAAGCGCGATGAATTTGTCGAACCCGAGATTGTAATGCCATGCCCATAAGAGCGCCGCGGCGATTCCAAGCGACGCGATCGTCTCCACCAATGGCCCCGCCAGTTCCATCGCTTTGCGCCACCGCATGATGAACTGCATGATCTGCGCATTCGCCGCGTTGAACCGCGCCGATTCGTAATCCTCCCGGGCATGGGTCTTGACCACGCGCACCCCTGCAAATGCCTCGTGCATGATGACCATCAGCTGCCCCGCTTCTTCCTCTTCCCTTGCCCCTGCCTTGCGGACCTTGCGGCTTACGAGCACCACCGGCAAAAGGCAGAACGGAAAAATCACGAAGGACATCAGGGTAAACCGCCAGTCGAGGTAAAAGAGGGTGCCAAGCGCCGCAACGATCGAGATCGGTTGCTTGACGATGTCGCCAGAGATCGTCGTAAGCGCCTGTTGCGCCATCCGGGTCTGATTGAATACCGTTTGCACCAGCTCGCCCGTTTTGGATTTGTTGAAAAATTCCAGCGATTGCGCCAGGGCGTGCCGGAACGCTTCCTTCCGAATATCATCAAGCACCCGGACGCTGACCCAGAGCATGAAATAGCTGTTGAGATAACTGCACGCCCCGCGCAGAAGCATGATCGCCGGAATGCTCGCGCAGATGAGAATCAGGACGCCAAGGCCATTGCCAACTTCAAGCTTTGCCAGGCTCGGGAACCATTCAAGCAGGCGCGGATCGAGTTTTACCTTCCCCTCCGAAAACACGGCAGCCGTGACAAATTTCACGTCGAAAATCATGAGCGCCTGGACCGCCCCAAACAGGGCCCCGAACAGAATCCCGAGTCCGAACCGAAACCGGTAAGGCCGCAGGTATGAAAAGAGTCGCCGATAAGGCTCGCGACTCGCCCGCAGGAACTCGCGAAACGACATCTTGGAAATGTCTTTGCGTGAGATTTTTTTGGAGGTCATCAGCGGAGTGTTTGCGTGGAGTGCGAGAGATGAGGATTAGATTGGCCGAGCGTCCGGGGCAAGCAGTCCATCCGCAGCGGCAAGGACGAGTTCGACTCCAATGGCATCCATGGGCGCGCCCTTCATCTTTGGCTCGAACGCTGTCATCGGCGCATCCGGCTGGGCGGCGGAGAGGACCACGGCATCGACATGACGCGGCCGCCAGTGAAAAGGATTGGTCGGGCCATACAGGGCGATCTGGGGTCGGCGAAACGCGCCCGCCAGATGCACCGCCGCCGTGTCGCAGCTCACACAGAGCCGGGTCCGGGCTATGACAGCAGCAAACGTGAGCAGGTCGATTTTTCCCGAAAGATCTAGGCACCGCCGACTCAGGACCGCCTGGATTTCCGCGATGTGCGCCTTTTCAAACGGATCCGAGCCTCCGCTGATCACGCATTCCAGCCCGTGCCGTTCATGCAAATGAGCAATCACTTTCGCCCACTGCGCCGGGACCCAATATTTTTCAGGACGCGCCGACCCGGGATGGATGAGGGCGAACTCATTGGAGCCAACGAGTTCGCCGACTGCGGCCGTGGCTGCTGCGGGAAGGATGAGCGATGGGGCGAGGCGGGGCGCGGCGAGGGCGGGAGCGAATCCATCGACAAGATGAAGATAATGATCCGTCGTGTGATGGTCGCGCGCTGGCGAATCGATGAACTCGTTATAGACCATCGAGCGGAATCGCGCCTTTTTCATCCATGCAAATCCCAACCGGCGGGGCGCCTTGGAAAGCAGTGTCAGGGCTGCTGAGCGGTCGGTGCCGGTGAAATCGAGGACCGCGTCGTAACGTGAAAAAGAGACTTCACTCCAGAGCGCAAGGGCGTTTGATCCCAAGGCCCGGTCGATCATCGGGAATGCCGGGGCCAGATCGGCCGAACCTTCCGCGACCGCCAAGGTGATCTGGGCATTTAAAACCCGATCGCGCAACGCCGCGAGCGCCGGGGCAGTCAGCACCAGGTCGCCGATCCGTTTGAGTTGGAGCACCAGAATTCTCATCAGCCTGAACATTCAATCAACGGAAAACCTTTCCTCACATCTTTCTGTCACCAGATGTTTCTGTTGTTTCTCATCGCAGCCGCTTTCTACGACAGGAGCGGCCTAATCAAGGACAGAACAAGGACAGAAACATTTTTTGACAGAAACATGGGGGCAGGGAGATGGTCTGGAAAAAGCACGGGGAACGGTCACCGCCTTGTTGCGGTCCGTATGATTCTCCAATTTGCAGCCCACGTGAAAAGTGCCCATTGCTTCAATGGAATATCCCGCCCGGTATCGCCAAAGGCAAGTCACCATAGGTCTTGTTTTGAGTCGGACGGGGCGTATCCTCCACACATGATCCAGACAATCGAAGCCATCGTGGACGAGCGGGGAGTGGTCCGTTTGCTCGAACCGGTCCAACTCGATCGGCGCCATCGTGCTCTGGTCACGATTCTGGCTGACGAGCCGTCTGACGCTCACGAGACAGCACTTCTGAGCGAGGCATCGCTGGCTAAGGACTGGAGCCGACCGGAGGAGGATGCAGCGTGGGCACACCTACAGCAGGTTCAGTAGTCCTCGTTCCGTTCCCGTTTTCGGACTTGTCCCAGTCCAAACGGCGCCCAGCGGTTGTGCTCGCCGATGCGGAGCGTGGCGATTGGATTCTTTGTCAGGTTACAAGCAAGGCATATGGAGAGGCACACGCAGTGCAGCTCAGAGACGAGGATTTTGAACATGGCAGCCTCCGAATCATCAGCTATGCCCGCCCTGCCAAGCTTTTCACTGCCCACGAGAGCCTCTTCGTTTTCGAAGCTGGCGTGCTTCGTGCCGAGTCCCTTAAAAAGATCACGGATAAAGTTGTCTCACTCATTCAACCAAGCGCCTGATCTTCTGTATTTCCTTCCACGAGTTCTGGAAATATTGATCACAGAGCCAAACTGGTGGCCGGATCCGGAAGTGGTTGCCCGCTCCCTGCACGACTCCGATTATCACAGTTGGCCAGAGTCCCGCCGACTCGCGGTTTCACACTATTTCGGGGAGGTCATCGCTGAAATTCTTGTGACCGAAGGATCGGGTCAAACGCTCGATTCATGGATTTGCGCGCTCGGCAGGCTCCACGTTGACCTCGCCCCATTTCTCACGCAGGTCGCTTCATCCCGGTCTCGCTTGATCGAGTATTACGAGGTGAACAGCCAGCCGTTGATGGACGGGCGCTTGAGCAACGCGTTCTGGGAAGACGCACCGCTGGAGCAAAAACAGGTGATAGATTGGTTTCAATCTGCGGAAATCCAAAAGGCGATTCAGGAAGAATATGGGATCGCGTAATCGCCTTCAATGTCGGGCGGTTTCCGACGACAGGAAGCGGCAAGTCACCATGGGTCCCATAGGTCGTATGAGTCGTATATCGCTGCGGCTAGCACCGGGGCTGAGGGTCTGCTATTAGCCAACCCGCAATGAAAATCGGACTCGTTCGCCGCGGCTATTCGCCAACCGGTGGGGCGGAAGCTTATGTGCGGCGATTCGCCGACGCTTCCGCCACCGCCGGGCATGAATGCGTCCTTTTCACCGGCGCGCAATGGCCCGCGAATGAATGGCCGGGGACAATTGTGCGGGTTGACGGCAACGACCCGAGGGCGTTCGCAGATAAGTTGCGCGCGCTTCAACCACGGGAACATTGTGAGTTTCTTTTGAGCCTCGAACGGGTCTGGGAATGCGATGCTTATCGCGCCGGCGATGGGGTCCATGCCGCGTGGCTCGAGCGGCGGGGCCGATACGAGTCCCCATGGAAACAGTTTGCCCGCCGGTTCAATCGCAAACACACCGCCCTCCTCACGCTGGAATCCAATCTCTTCGCCAAGCAGGGTGCCGGCCGTGTCATTGCCAATTCGAAAATGGTCCAGGCGGAAATCGTGGCGCAATTCGGTTACCCCAAGGAACGGATCAGCGTCATTTACAACGGGATCCCTCCGATGCCCGCTGCCCCCGAGGATCGCGATTCGATTCGCAAAGAGCTCGGTCTCACCGACGCCGATTACGTCCTGTTATTCGCGGGCTCAGGCTGGGAACGCAAAGGACTTCGCTTTGCCATTGAATCGGTAAACCAGGCCGGTCTTCCAAAGCCGATGCTGCTGGTGGCTGGACGCGGCAACGTCAGGTCGATGCCGCATTCCGACCGGGTCCGTTACCTCGGTCCGCGCTCCGATATCCCCCGGCTGCTCGCGGCGGCGGATCTCTTTATTCTGCCCACCATTTACGAACCGTTCTCCAATGCCTGCCTCGAAGCGCTTGCGGCCGGGTTGCCCGTAATAACGACACGGTTCAACGGGTTTGCCGAAGTCATCGAACACGGTCGCGACGGCGCGATCCTGGAGGAACCATCGGATGTGGGCGCCATCACGAGGGCCATTGGCGAGTGGGCCTCGAGCGAAAAGCGGGAAGCGATCCGGCCGCGATTGATGGAATTAGGTGCGCGGTTTTCGATTGAGGAGAACGTCCGGCAGACGCTGGCGGTGCTCTGAGATATACTTATTTGAGAGCGGCCCAGACACGATGGACATCATCGTGATCCTCCAGCGACTGGAGAAACGCCCCGACTTCGGCCCGCTGCTCTTCGCTGATATTGGCAAAGTTCTTCGCAACGTAACCGAGCTCGCTGGTGACCACCGTCCAGCCGTTCTTGCTCAGCCATTGGGTAACCGCGTGGAGATCACTGCATTCTGAAATGAAGCGCGCCCCCGTGCGGTCCTCTGGAATATCGTCGTTCTCCAGGGCCGTAAGCGGCTCCACATTTTGCGCGCCCGCCTCGATTGCGGCCCCTTCGATGTCCACCTGCGGATCGGCGTGATGGGCTTCCACCAGGCCCACATGATCAAAGAGAAATTTGTTGCTCCCCGGCGCCCCGAGCTGCCCGGCCTTGAAGATCTGCCGAATCTCAGGCGCCGTCCGATTGTTGTTGTCGGTCATCACTTCAATAATCAGCGGCACTTTATGAGGCGCGTATCCTTCAAAAACCAAGTGCTCAAGGATCAGTTTATCGGCCCCGATCCCCGCCCCCTTTTTCACCGCCCGCTCGATCACGTCCCGAGTCACTGAAACCCGGCGCGCCTTGTCCACTGCGGCCGATAACCGGGCATTCCCTTCCACATCCGGCCCGCCCAACTTTGCGGCGACCATGATTTCTTTGACCAGTTTGCCGACCGCCTGACCTTTGCGGAGGTTGGCGACTTCACGTTTTGCTTGCAGCCATTGGCGACCCATAAGACTGCGCGATTTATCACGGGGCCGGGTTCCCGGCAAGGGCGCTCTTCGTCCTTCGTCCTTCGTCCTT
>JAYUPM010000014.1:0-2223 GCA_043760145.1 Spartobacteria bacterium | reverse complement strand
GTTTGGAAACCCGCGACACGGCAGACTTGGAAGTCTGCGCTACGTTCCTGCCACGACGACCAGATGTGGGTAATGCTTAGATTCCTCTGCCGCTTTCGGGGTTTGTAGTTCCGCATTTATGCGGCAAGGGCAGATTCCCATTCTTCTTCATTTTTCATTCTGGCTTTTGACTTCGCCTCCCCGGACCGGCTGAAGCCGGAACTACAAACCCGCTCCTCGGCTAACTGGCCATCCATTTCGTTCCCCCTCGTCATTCCGTCATTCTGGTTTCGTCATTTCGTCCCGCGCCCCTTTTTCATCCTTCATCCTTCATAATTCATAATTCATTGCGCTTGGAGGGGGCGGCTTCCCAGCCGCCCTCTGACCTCCTCTTAAATCGGGTAACACCTGTGGAGTAAAGGACGCGCTATTGATCGCGACAGCGTTTTGTAGTGCGCCTGTCCTCTGGCGCTTTCGGAAGGGATAGCGGGAAGGAACCACGTCCTCATGCGCCAAAACAATCGGTAACACTACACCCGGCAAGCAGCGGGCCAGCAAAGGCCGTGACACTTCGATGGGACAAAACGGCGGGCGAAGTGTCGCGGCCTTTGCACTGGGAGGGGCGGTTTTCCTACCGCCCATTTCACATGCACCCGTGCCCGTCGTAACGGCTCCGACAACGGTAAGCGCCCGGGCAACTGCATCTACCGGGCGGGGTAAAGTTTTCGCAGGGTTGGTGGATGATCACTCAAGCCATCCCCACAAAACGCCGTCGCAATGCTGTTGAAATTCATGAGCTTCTAAGTCGCTTTCATCAGAGTGACCTTACCCGGGCCGAGTTTGTCCGCACGGAAGGGATTTGCCTGGCTACTCTCGCCAAGTATCTCAAGAAGGAAACAGTTTCGGAGCCCGGTCCAAGTGGCCGCTTTCTTGAGGTCGGGTGCGCCAGTCAAATATTGGGCTTTGGCCAGGGCGCCAGTTACCGCATCTCTTTAAAGGAAGGCACTCAACTGGATGTCCCCCCCGGCTTTTACCGCGAGGAAGTGGCCGGCTTGCTTCAAGTTATACTGGCAGCCACTTCCGGAGCCCGATGATTTCACCAGGCCCAGCCACCCGGGTCTTTGTGGCCCTGGGAGTTACTGACATGCGCAAAGGTTATGACGGGCTCCATGGATTGGTCGCCGGTCAGATGGGCGAAGATCCGCTCTCGGGCCATCTCTTTCTCTTCGCCAATCGCGCACGCACCCGGATCAAGATTCTTTTCTGGGACGGAAGCGGGCTTTGGATTTGCAGCAAGCGACTTGAGAAAGGCCGATTCAGCTGGCCGGAGGAGGGAGAGAGTCAAAGCAAGGCGCGGATTAGTTCGGCGCAACTTGGGATGTTACTTGGCGGGATGGATCCAAGTGGCGGGAGGAGGAAGTGCTGGATGCGAAAGAACGAATGAAAAGGAGGCGAAGAAAAGGGAAAAAAGAAGAAGAAAGATGAAAATAGTTGTTGCATAAGAGTTAAATAGCCGTTATCTTCCGCGCAGGTTGAATACCCCATATACAGACGGCGAAATCCAAGAGTTGCGCGCCGGCCTTGCCGATGCCCTCGGACGCGTCGCCCTCGCTGATCGCCGTATCGAACGGTTGCTCGAATGCATCCGGTTGCTCCTTCGCAAGAAGTATGGTCCAGGGGCCGAGGCCTTAAGCGAGGAGCAACTCTCCTTTTTTGAAATGGAGCCAAGCGCCTCCGCTGCGGAAGTGGAATCGGAAGCCGCGCAACCCGATGCCGACAAGGATTTGAAGCCAAAGGCGCCCGCGAAGAAACCGGTGCGCGCCCCGTTGCCGGCGGACCTGCCGCGTGAGGAGCGCATCGTAAAGTGCCCGGAGGATCAATGCCACTGCGCGCAGTGCGGGGCCCGCAAAAAAGTGATTGGTTATGAAACCAGTGAGCGGCTTGCCACCAAGCCCGTGGAGTATTTTGTGGAAATAACCAAGCGCGAGAAACTGGCTTGCGCAAAATGCGAGGAGATGGGGGTCAGCGTGGCGCCGGTGCCCGCGAGCATTATTGAAAAGGGGATACTCTCCGACGCCCTTGTGGTCGATGTGGTCATCAAGAAATACTGTGAACACACACCGCTCTACCGGCAGGCTGTCGGCATCGAGCGCGATGCGGGGATTGAAGTAAGCCAGGCGACACTTAGCAGTTCCATGATGGCGGTGGGCGAGCTTCTTAAAAAAGTGTGCGAACCCATCAGGG
>JAYUPM010000013.1:0-2229 GCA_043760145.1 Spartobacteria bacterium | reverse complement strand
GAAAATAGACCTGCGCTATTCCATCGGACTCCCCCGAGCGCGCAATGACTGAGCGGGATAGCGGCATGCTCCCGCTCGGGCTTAGCGAGAGCAATCCGTCTCCCTGTGCAACAGAGTAGACCACTGGCGCACCCGCCAGCCAGGTCCCTGCCGCGTCTTTGACCCCAATGCGCAAGGCAATCGGCGCAAACAGCCCGCTGGGTGAGGTTTGAAAGTCGCCGCCCCATTTTTCGAATACAACCGTGTTGCCGTCATAACAGTCGACCGGATTTGTCCCGGCATAGTATTCCTCAATATCCAAACGAAAATCGCCGTCTAAATCGCGACTCAGCCCCGGTGTTTCTTCAAGGGTCCCAAAGTATTTGTATTCCCACCGGTCATCAATCCCGTTGTCATTGGAATCCCATTGTTTGGTGTAAAACACACAGTCCATCACCGATGCATTCCCAGTTCCGAAGTTGGCTGCAATGCGGATAGGTTCATCGATGCGCACTGTCGACGTAAACAGCGGCTCGGCCACACTCGGCAGGCGCATGGTAATAATACCCGCTTCCCGGCAGATCTGGATTCGTTCATTAGCAGAAAGACGACCGCCTCCCCGAATGACTCCGCCTTCCTTGACTGTAACTATCCCTCCGGGCGTTACCTCCATCGCAATTACGCCGGAAAGGAAGCCCCCGGGCCGGATCGGGCGCAACTCAATCGCAATCAACGCGTTAGACTGCGGAACCGCACATTCGAAGAAACCATCCCCCAGCCATAAATTAGCGCCGACACCGGCCTGCATCGCGCGGGATTGACGTTGTAACTTCGATAACACACTCCCGGAACCTGGACGGAGATGGTCCGTCGCACATGGGCGGGAGGGCCGCCACCGGAAATCTTCCGGACCACCGAGCAAATCGCAATCCCGAATCGAGGATCCCGGTTCAAGCAACGAAGCCACAGCGCGAAGCGGCCCCTCCACAGCCGGGCGTTCAAACACGATCCTATCATTGTGCCGGTAACTAAGGGTTCCACTGGCGCGGCCGATCACAAAAACATCGTCGATGCGAAAGGTCTCCGGGAGAGTCACGGCGACCCCGTTCTCGATGACACGAAACGTCCCATCCGCAGTCGCCTGAAACGCCCCCAACAGATCCGATGAATCGCTCAGGCCGACCACTGCGTCCGCTGTGATTTGTCCAAATCGAAATCTTAAAAACCCACCCTGAATGATCGATGCCACACTCTGCGTTGTTTTCATTCCAGGGTCCGAAAGTTGCCCTTCCCGCTCCAAGCGGCTCCGGACCGATGAGTAATCAGGAGCCATCCCCGCGGACTGTTTCCAGATCACCTTCTCGACATAGTTCCAGCCCCGCGACCGACAATGTGCGATTCCAGAACCCTGTCCATAAAGCGCCACGGCGACAGCAAGGTTCGGAACCCCACTGGCGCTCGTCTGCCATATCGCATTGCCGTTTTGATGATAACTGATTTCCGTCCCAGCGCGCCTGATTTCAAACACATCGTCGCTGCAGAGTGGGGCGCTGTATTGGACCACACCATTTTCCACCACTTCGATGCCCGACCAGTCCGCTGTCGACCGGATCGCAAATGCAATGGATGCGGGGAGATGATCATTCACCTCTGGAGTTAGACCCACCACGCTGAGGGATTTCGTCTTCGTAAATCGAAATTGGATACACCCATCCCCGAAAATTCGCCTTGATCCATACGCCCCGTCCCAACCGGCAGTTCCGGCTTTGCTGATCACCGACCCATGGCCCGGCGTATCATAGCGGGCCGCCGCCCCAACACTGATTGATTCCCATAAGATGTCTTCCATCCCGGGCGGACCGTAATACTGGCAGTTTTGGATCAATGCCCCGCCATCACTCATCATGCATTCGACCGACAAACTGCCCGTGTGTCCTTGTGAAGATGCGATTTCCTGGCCGTTGTGGGAATAGGAAATCGAACTGCCCCGGCGCTCAATCCGGAATCGGTCACCTATGGAATACCTCCAGGAGACATTCTGTTGTCGCATGGATCCATGGACTTTCAACCGACCCCGTGCGGTGATCGAGAATCTCCCGTCCGAATCACATCGCAGTGCGCACTCGGGCCCTGACGACTTCTCGTTATCTCCGGGCGCAGAAGTGAGACCGAGCTGAACCCACTTATTGGTTTGACCGGGCGAGAACTCGACAAATCCGTCTCCCGGAATCTGTCGGCGACTACTGGTGG
>JAYUPM010000012.1:0-5472 GCA_043760145.1 Spartobacteria bacterium | reverse complement strand
TCCTTGGGGGGAACAAGGGCGGCTGGAAGCACGCCCCTCCTTTGGGGGAACAAGGGCGGCTGGAAGCGCGCCCCTCCTTTGGGGGAACAGGCGGCTGGAAGCACGCCCCTCCTTTGGGGGAACAAGGGCGGCTGGAAGCACGCCCCTCCTTTGGGGGAACAAGGGCGGCTGGAAGCACGCCCCTCCTTGGGCTAGAGTTCGGAGAGGAGGCGCTGGTGGATGTTGTCGAAGCCGCCATTGCTGAAAATGACGATGACATCGCGGGCTTTTACCAATGGACGGAGCCGGGCGATGATAGCATCCACATCGGGTTCGTAGTAAGCGGGTTTGCCTTTTGCCGCGATGGCCTCGACTACTTTGCGCGGGTCGAGCCGGTCATCCTCGGGCAACTGCTCAAGGCGCGCCACCTGTGCGAGCACGACTCCATCCGCTTCACTTAACGCTGCTGGCAGCGATTGCTGGAATATCGAACGCCGTGTTGTGTTGGAACGCGGCTCAAAAAGGGCCCAGAGACGGCGGCCCGGGAATTGATGGCGGAGACCGCGCAATGTCTCGCGAATCGCGGTGGGATGATGTCCGAAATCGTCGATTAAAGTAATGCCGCGGACTTCGCCCCGGATTTCCTGGCGGCGTTTGACACCGGTGAAAGTGCTTACCGCCGTTTGAATAGCGGGGAGGGGAACCCCGTAGAAATGGGCGGCGGAGATGGCCATCGCGGCATTGCGCACGTTGTATTCGCCGACGAAGGGGAGATCAAACCGGGTGTCGAGCAACGTAAAAGTGGAGCCTTCGCTGGAATAGGAAACCTCGCGGATATGGCGGGCGGCATTGGGAGAGAAACCGACTTCAACCAATTGGGCGCGGCAATCCCGGGCGACATCAATGCAGTTTTCGTCATCGGCATTGATGAGGACCATTCCTTCGCTGGGAACGATATTGAGCAAACGGCGGAAGCTCAGTTTGATCTCGTCCAGGTCCTTGAAAATGTCGGCGTGATCGAACTCGATATTGTTCACGATCACCAATTCGGGGAGGTAGTGATGGAACTTGGAACGCTTGTCAAAAAAAGCGGTGTCGTATTCGTCGCCCTCGAGCACCACGTATTTGGATGGGTGCAGGGAACTGCCCTGGCCCAGATTGGTTGCGATCCCGCCGATCATGTATGCGGGATTGAGCCCGGCCGAGCTGAGGATCCATGCCAGGAGCGAGGTGGTTGTCGTCTTGCCGTGCGTGCCGGTCACCACAAGATTGTGTTTTCCCCGGAGAAAATATTGCTTAAGCACCTCGGGCAGCGAGAGGTAGTAGCGCTTCTGGTTGAGGACCGCTTCCAATTCCGGATTCCCGCGCGAGATCGCATTGCCAATCACAATCAGGTCGGCATTGGAGGGCACATTCTCCGCCCTGTAACCCTCGCTTAAAACAATCCCTTTTTCTTCCAGGAATGTGGACATCGGTGGATAGACTTTCGCATCGGAACCGGTGACCGAATATCCCTGGGTCCGCATGGCACTGGCGACGGCCCCCATCGCGGTGCCGCAGATGCCGAGGAAATGGATGTGGCGAATCTCATTGGTCATAGGAAGAGGATGCGTGATTCGGCTTTGGGGAGCTTGAAAATTGTTAATTGAAAATTGGAGGATGATCGCGTGGGCGTCCGGAGCCGAAGGGCGCAAGCTAACGGGGGCGGGCACTGGAGCGCAATGGCTCTTGCGCAGTCGGTGGCAGTTCTTCCCGGGACTCCTCAAGGAATCGAGTGAGAGTGAGAGAGGGAGGGGGGATGTTAGGAGGCCAGCCTGACGATATGGGTATATTCCGCAGCGGACAGAGGGATAACTGAGAGACGGGATTGGCGGAGCAAAGCAATGCCGGCCAATTCCGTGGTGGCCTTGATTAATTGGAGGGAGACGGGCCGTTTTAATGGTTTTACGGGAACGAGATCGACGCACTCCCATGCGCCTTCGGTGGCCGTCGGGTCGGGATAGGCGGGGACAGACACCTTGGCGATCCCAACCACCTCTTTGCCGGTGACGCTGTGGTAAAAGAGCACCATGTCGCCCATCTTCATTGCCCGGAGATTATTGCGCGCTTGGAAGTTTCGCACCCCGGTCCACGCAGCCCGGCCGTCCTCCACAAATTGCGCCCACGAATAGGCAGCGGGTTCGGATTTCACCATCCAATGCTGAGGGGATTTACTCATGGGCAGGGAGTGACTGAGAATCAGGGTCGATGCTCAAGCGAAAAGAATGGAAAGCAGCGCGGGGCCCGGCTCTCCTTTTCGAGGCATTTCCCGCCTTAATAAATCCGGGCTGCAAAGGTTGTTGGGTTGGAGCAACGGCTTGGGTTCCTTCACGTTTCCGGTCCGTGAGAAAAACGTGATTGACGGCCCAAGCCGGTTCACCGCTCTATAAAAAACAGTATCCCTCACTAGTGATTTTTTTGCTGAAAAGCGCGGAAACATTCGCCAGCGGCCCCGCTTGGTGTAGTTGAATGAATCGCATCATCCTTTCCGTTCCCAATCCCCCCAAGAATCGCCCGCCGCCGAATGGTTTTTTGCGCCCGCAGATCGCTGGGCAAGAAAGCTACCCGGATGAGCGATTGAACGTCCATGCCCCAATCTCACTCCCTCCAGCAGCAGCGTTTTGAGCTCAAGTATATCATCCCGGAATCGTTGGCGCTCAGTATCCGGGATTATGTCCAGCCTTACCTGGCTCCCGACAATTATGCCGCCGGGAGCGCCGATTTTTCCTACCCGATTCACAATATCTACCTCGATTCAGATAACCTCGAGATTTACCATCAGTCGATCAATGGCGATAAAAACCGCTACAAATTGCGGATGCGTTTTTACGATGACAACCCGGACTCGCCTGTTTTTTTCGAAATCAAACGCCGCATGAACGACGTCATCCTCAAGAGCCGGTGCGGGGTGCGGCGGACGGCAATCCCGCTCGTATTTGCGGGGCATTTGCCCGACATGAGCGAGACTTTATCCGGTAACGCGAAGGACATTAACACATTGGAACGCTTCTGCGTGTTAATGAATGAGCTGGGGGCCAAGCCGAAGTCCCACATTGGTTACATGCGCGAGGCATGGGTAAGCCTGCAGGATAATTCGGTGCGAGTAACAATGGATCGATCTGTGCGCTCCGAACCGCAGTTTACGACCACCCCGAGCACGACGATGGTTGATCCCACCATTGTCTTCGGCAACGATGTGGTGCTGGAACTGAAGTTTACCGACCGGTTCCCGAGTTGGCTGCGCGAACTGGTGCGGGCGTTCGGACTGGTTCGCTCCGGGGGGGCAAAGTATGTGGGGGGGATAGTCAATCGTGGCGAAGAACATTTTCGCAACCCGCTTGTCCGCGAGACTTTTCCCGTAGACCAAAGTGCAACCGGAAATCCATAATAAGCAATGACCGACCTGTTTTTTAAAGGCGATTACACTGCGGCTCCGGTCGATTACCGGGTGATCCTGCTTTCGTTGATACTCGCATTTTCGTGCGGAAACGTGATCGCCTGGGTTTACATGGGAACCCACAGTGGGCTCTCTTATTCACGGTCATTCGTGAACTCGCTCATTGTCATGCCTGTGATCGTGGCCCTCGTGTTGATGGTGCTTTCCAATAATTTGGTGAATGCCTTTGGATTGATGGCTGTGCTTGCCATTGTCCGGTTTCGCAACGTGGTCCGCGATACCCTGGATACCACGTTTGTCCTGGCAGTAATCGTTATTGGCGTGGCTTGCGGCACCCAGCGTTTTGCGACGGCCGTGCTCGGCTGTGCCGTCGTTTCCGCCATCATCGTCTACCTTTCGTTCACCTCATTTGGGATCCGGAATCGGTATGGAATCATCGTCAATATCCAGTGGGACCGGGCTATTGGGGAGCTGGGCGATTTGGCACGTTTATTGCGTCGGCATAGCCAGCGAACCCACTGTGCAAGCCAGCGGGCGCATGATGGGCAAAAAGGGGCGGATCTCTCCTACCGTCTGCTCCTTCGCGATCCCAGCCGCTCTGAAGAGATGTTAAGTGAATTGCGGGCCTTCCCGGGAGTGGCGCGAGTCACTAGTATTATAGCCGAAGACGAGTCCGAGATTTGACATGCAAGATTATTCCCTGATCCCCACGCCCATTGACCAACGCTGGCGTGAAATCCGTATCCGGTATTTGCCGTATCTGGCTTTTGCGTTGTCGGCAATCATCGTCGGTGTGCTCTGGAGACAGACGGTTTCACCCGCAACGCTGACCGGTTTAGTGGAACCGATCCGGGCCAGCGTAAACAGTCCGATTGCCGGGGCGATCATGGAACTCAATGTGAAGCGGTTTGAGATGGTCAAGGCCGGGATGACCATTGCGACGCTGCGCCCGGTCGATGCGGGTCCTGATCTCGATTTTATGCGCAGCCAACTCGAGATCATGCGCTCCAGGACCGAGCCTCTGGCCGATATGCGCCGCTCCCGCCTTGATTACCAAACGCTGCGCCTCTCATGGCTCGAACAAAAGGTCGATCTCGCAACGGCAAAAATTAACCTGCAGTTCGCCGAGACGGACCTTGGACGGGCCGAGAAATTACTTGAGAGCAATTCCATTACGGGCAAGAGCTTTGATGGGCGTCTTCAACAAAAGGAAGCGTATGAAGTGGAAGTGACCGAGCGGAGCAAGCTGGTCACGGATCTTGGGAAGGAACTTGAGGAGCTCGGCCCGCCGGGGCAGGGGAGCACAGATGCTTCGGATCCGGTGGAGCAATTGATCCGTTCCCAGGAAGAGAAGCTGCGCAGTATTGAAAAAAATCTTGGCCTGGTCATTTTAACGGCCCCGATGGATGGGATGATTCTCTCGGTGTTGCGCCGCGAGGGGGAGAACGTGAATGCGGGCGAGCCAATCATCCAGATTGGCGCGACTCATTCGGAACGGATCGTGGGCTATTTGCGGCAGCCATTTCCCTTGGAACCACAAGCCGGCATGGCCGTGGAAATCCGAACCCGGACCAATGCGCGCGAGACCAGCATGGCCCAGATCACCCGTGTCGGGGCCGAGTTCGAATTGATTATCAATGCGAGTTTGCATCCCTCACTTTTGCCCGAGAGCGGATTGCCGATCGAAGTGACTTTGCCTCCCGGCTTGAAAGTGCGTCCCGGCGAAGTAGTGGATTTGACGATTCGGCCGTAGTTCCCGTCTTCGGATCAACGCGGTGAAAAAGCGGCAGAGGACAGCCGCACTACAAAACCTGTCGGAGTATGGGGTGCGTCATTTTCCGCGAGAGCGTTTTGTAGTGCGGCAGTCCTCTGCCGTTTTCGGATGGGACTGCGGGGATGAAGAAGCCCGCATGAAGGAGGCCAAGCGGTTTTAAAGTTCCCGTCTTCGGATCAACGCGGTGAAAAAGCGGCGGAGGACAGCCGCACTGCAAAACCTGTCGGAGTATGGGGCGCGTCATTTCCCGCGAGAGCGTTTTGTAGTGCGGCAGTCCTCTGCC
>JAYUPM010000011.1:0-2241 GCA_043760145.1 Spartobacteria bacterium | reverse complement strand
CGATTCCTTTTCCAAAGCAATGGAACACGGCCCGCAGTTTCCCATGATAAGGGGTGAGAATGTTGAGGGTATCATCCCATGCGTCGCGCTCATGGATGATGACGTTGAGCCCGAGTTGGAGGGCAAGGTCGAGTTGGGTCCTGAATACAGCTGCCTGGGCATTCTTGAGAGCGCCATCGCCTGGTTGCCGGTGATAATCGAGGCCAATTTCGCCAATCGCAACCACACGCGGACTGCTCGCGAGCGAGTGCAAAGCCTCGATAAAATCGGGCCCCGCATCGAGCGCAGCATTTGGATGGACGCCGATTGCCGCGTAGACATTGGGGTGTCGTTCGGCCAGCGCAACTGCGCGCCGACTGCTTTCCACGGACGTCCCGATTGTAATGATCCTCCGGACGCCGCCCGATTCGGCCCGGAGGAGGACATCATCGAGATCGGCGGCGTAATCTGGGAAATCGAGATGGGCGTGAGTGTCGGTGAGCATGCTTTGGGGAAAAGACTAAAGGGGGAGGGCGGAATATTCGAAGTCTGTTTTTGGACTTTGGTCTTTGGTTTTTGGTCTTTAGTTTAACCGGGATGTGCTTTGCCAAATGGTTTCGTCGAAGCTTGCTGCTGGCGAACCTGGCGGCGCCCGTGGCCATGCTGGCGACAAGGTTTCAGATACCTTGGGTCATCATCGGGTCAGCTGTGGTGCATGCGTTGCTGATCTATGCGTTGGTGGTGCCGCAGTGTGCCTGGCTGGGGCCCGTGGTCACCCGTTTTATTCCGGGAGGACGCGACGTCTGGTTGACCATTGACGATGGCCCTTTTGGGAATGAGACACGGCAGCTCGCCACGGAGATGGCAGGGCGCGGTGTCCGGGCCACGTTCTTTGTCACCGGCACCAATCTCGCCCGGCACCCGGGCCTGGCGGCGGAACTGGAGGGGATAGGACATTCCATGTCCAACCATACAAACTCACATCCAGCGTTCCATTTTTGGTGGCTCCTCCCGCAAAGACTGCATCGCGAGATCCGCCTCTGCAACGAGGCGCTCGCTTCCGCCGGGGTCCGGGTCCAGCGTTGGTTCCGTTCACCGGTCGGCTTGAAGCACGCCCTCCTTCACCGATTCCTCTCAAAGGAAGGGATGCGATTGGTCGCATGGAACGTCCGGGGATGTGACGGGATTATCAGCGATCCCAAGGCGGTGGTGGAGC
The DNA here is from genome assembly GCA_043760145.1 of Spartobacteria bacterium. Classification (GTDB taxonomy): domain Bacteria; phylum Verrucomicrobiota; class Verrucomicrobiia; order Chthoniobacterales; family Chthoniobacteraceae; genus CAIURC01. The sequence continues at coordinate 1,046 of JAYUPM010000011.1, read as the reverse complement.
GGGTGGTTAAGAAGGTTACGCCCGGGTCAATCGTCCTTCTCCATGAAGGGCGGGCCCGGAGCGTCGAGACGATTCTTGCGGTGATCGATGCGCTCCAGGCCATGGGATACCGGTTTGTGATCCCCGAGGACGATCAGCTCCGCTGAGGACAGAGGTCGGAGGTCGGAGGTCGGGCGGGAGATCGGACGGATCCGTCGGATCGGACCGATCGGTCAGATGCCGACCTCTGACCTCCGACCTCCGACCTCCGGCCTCCGATGCCCGTCCTCCGCTTGACTCAGCCATGGCGCTCCGCTAAATCACCCCGCTCCGATGCCCAGTAACCCGAATCCTGCCCCCGACTCGCTCGAACAACAGATCTCCAGGTTGATCAGTGAACGGTTGCTCGAAACTTCCACGGGATTTGACCTGGATTCCGATCTTTACGAGGTCGGCCTCGATTCGATGGCGATCATGCAGTTGCTGGTCCTTGTGGAAAAGGAGTTCGGGGCCGTGATTCCCGACAGCGATCTGACCCGGCACAACTTCAGTTCGGTGCGTCAATTGGCCCAGATCATCCGGGATCGCAGCGCCCACGCAGCATAGGAGGGGCAATGGAGAACTTTGACGTTCTCGTGGCAGGCGGCGGCAGTGCCGGAATTGCAGCCGGCATCAGTGCTGCCCGGCTTGGTGCGCGGACGCTTCTGGTGGAACAAAACGGTTCCTTGGGCGGCATGGCATCGGCCGCCCTTGTGCATTCCATTTGCGGCCTCTACGAGTTGCCGGAGCACTCCACAGCGGCTTCCCCGGACGATGGCCCAGTTCAACCGGTCCTTGCCAATGAAGGGTTCGCCGCCGAGTTCGCGGCCCAACTTCATCAACTCGGTGGGGCCCCAGAGCCGGTTCGGATGGGGCGGGTCTATGTCTTGTTGCAGCATCCCACCATGTTTGCGCTCGCGGCCGACGCGCTGGTTAGCAAGACGCCCGGGCTGCAGGTGCGGCTTCATTGCGATTTGATTTCGATGCGGGCGGATTTTCGGGAGGCAACAATCAGTTGCCGTGGACGG
>JAYUPM010000010.1:0-2241 GCA_043760145.1 Spartobacteria bacterium | reverse complement strand
CGTTAAATATCAGGTTGGTTAGGACCTCCCTCAACTCCGCGGCGTTTCCTGCGATCTCCGGCACCGTCCCCAGTTCTGTGGTGACTGCAATTTGCACTCCCTGCGCCTGGGATTTGCCCTTCCATTTCGGAGAGGTCAACAGCACGGACTGGCTGACAAGTTCGTTGACCTTCACCGCCAGCCGGACCTCGTTTCCACCTGCCGGTCGGTAAAAATCCCGCAACCGGCGCACCACATGGGCGGCGTCGTCCGCGGCGTTGATGACGTGGTGAAAATACTCCAGCTCCCGTTTCGGCGCGTGCTTGCGAAGATACGGCATGAGCAGTTCGCCGTAACCGAGCATCATGGTGAGGGAATTGTTAAAATCGTGGGCGATCCCGCCGGCCATCGTCCCCAACGCACTCAAGCGTTCCTGTTTGACCACTTGTTCCTGTGTTGAACGGAGCTCTTCCAATGCCACTTCAAGCTGCTGGGTGCGCTCACGCACCTGCTCCTCCAGGGCCGAGTTCTGTTTTTTTAACTCAATATGCAAAAACCGGTTCTCGAGCAGGTTCTTCATTCGCAACACGATCTCGAAATGATCAATCGGTTTCGTCACAAAATCCTTCGCCCCGCACGCCAGCGCCCGCCGCTTCGTCTCAAGATTGATGTCCGCCGTTAAAACCAGGATCGGCAGGTAGTCTTCCGGCGGAACTGCATCCCGGATTTGCTCGATGACTTGGAAGCCGTCCAAGTGTGGCATGTGGAGGTCGAGCAGTATCAAGTCGGGCTCAAACTCGAAGCAATGCGGAAGCGCCTGGCGAGAGTCGCACGTGCTGAAGACCTGGGTGCACCCAAACATCTCCAGGATCCGCTCCAATAACCGCACATTGGAGGGCTCATCATCAATGATCAGGACTTTCGCTTTGCTCAGCAGGCTCTTAAACATAGAATCAACGCGGCTCACAGCGGTTTCTCAACAGGCTTTTACGATGGGCAGACCCGAGTTCATTTTCATGGCTTACACCGAATGACTTCCCACGATAAAGCGCAGAGTGTCCGTTCGATGTTCGCCACCATTGCGCGCCGCTACGATTTCGCCAACCACGTTCTCAGTGGCGGGCTCGATTTTTTTTGGCGCCGCCGCGCCGCCCAGCTCGTTAAGGCCTGGAACCCCCTCCATCTCCTCGACCTCGCCACCGGAAGCGGCGATCTCGCATTGACCCTCGCCAGGACCTGCCCCAGAAGCCACATCCTCGGCGCCGATTTTTGCCCCCCCATGCTCGCCGTTGCCCGCCAAAAAGGATTGCGCAATCTCGTGGTCGCCGACGGACTTGCCCTTCCCTTTGCCGACGAATCATTCGACGTCGTGACCGTGGCTTTCGGCCTGCGCAACATGGCGTCATGGAGCGGTGCCCTTGCCCAAATGACCCGCGTCTTAAAGCCGGGGGGGCATCTCCTCGTCCTCGATTTCTCAGTCCCGCCTCCGCCCATTCGCTGGTTTTACCGCCCGTATCTCCATCATTTCCTGCCTCGGATCGCCGCTTGGGTTACCGGGGATCGCGCGGCATACGATTATTTGGGCGATTCCATTGAGAATTTCCCGCACGGGTCGGCGATGTGCCAACTTCTTGAAGAAGCGGGCCTCAGGGGAAGCCATTGGGAGAGGCTCAGTGGGGGAATAGTGACGATTTACACAGGGGAACGAGTGGGAAAGACGGGGTAAAGAGATGATTGACAAAGGGTGAGGTGAGGTATACAACGTTCATCGTCAGTAAAATAATTGGTCAACAATGGTTAGTAATTATTATTATTATGAATGCATCCGTCATTAAACATGTCTCCTCAGCCCTCCTCGCCCTCGCCTTCTGTGGCCCTCTCCAGGCCGCCGAACCGAAGGAACCAGCCGCCGCTACCAGTCAACCCGCAGCCCCCAAGGTCTCGACGGCCGAAGCCAGGATTCCCTATCACGGCAAAGTCGTCGCGATCGATCCATCCGCCAAGACCTTCAGTCTTAACGGCAAATCCAAGGAGCGGGTCTTTAACATCACCGAGACCACCCGAATCACTCGCGACGGGATCGCGACTGATATCTCTGCTCTCATCCTTGGGGAAGAGGTTCGCGGACAAGCCTCTAAAAACACCGATAAATGGGACGCCGTCAGTGTGATGATGGGTGCCAAGACTGAGGCCACGAAGGTCAAGAAAGTGAGTGCCAAACCGGTCGCCGTCGTCGCCGAGCCAAAAAACTAAAGAGCTAAA
>JAYUPM010000009.1:0-5503 GCA_043760145.1 Spartobacteria bacterium | reverse complement strand
CGATTGATCGGTCCGATCATCGACGAGATCGCCACTGAGCGCGCCGGCAAAGCCAAAGTTGGCAAAGTCAATGTGGATGAGAATCAGCAGCTCGCGCTTCGGTTCCGCGTGAACTCCATTCCAATGATCCTTTTCCTCAAAAACGGGGAAGTCCAGGATCAGGTGATCGGCGCTTGAACCAGCAAAGCCGGGTTGCTGGGCAAGATCGACGCCTTGGTTTAGTCGGCCGTCCTCGTCGAATAGGTCACATACGTCGCATAGGACGCATGGGGCTTCGCCTTCCTCAGTCGAGGAACGAGCAGATATACTCGCAGATCCCCTCGCCCACCTCGATGTCGAACCCGCTCTTTGCAGCGACGTCGAATGCTGAGCCCGCGTCATACACGGTGCTCGCGGATGCCCCATTCATTTTGACTGAGCAGCGCCCTGCAACAATTTCCATGCGCTCGGCTTTTTCGGTCTCGAAATGGAACTGCCCCGGATAGATCAAGCCAAGGGTGCGCTTGTCTCCGTTGGCCGCAAGAACCGTATGGCTCACGACGCGGCCCTCGAAATAAACATTAGCCTTGGTGATCGCGGTGACGTTTTCGAATTGGGTGGGAATAGACATTTGCGGGGTGGAGGGAGATTGAAAATCGATCCGGAGTTTGAACCGCAGATTTCTCAGAGGGACGCAGATAAAGAGAGGGAGAGGCGACTGCACGTAGACGATTCTTCTCTTTCCGGTATCTGCGCCAATCTGAGCCATCTGCGGTTAAAAAGAAAATTGAAAGTTGTTTATTATCGCAGACCCGGGTTCTTCCAAAAACGCGAGGAACGCCGTCCACGATTTATGCAAAGAGCCTGGATTGGGCATGCTCGGTAATGGCCACGATGGCCGGATGCTTGAGCTTGCGCTCGGCGGTGATCGCGTAGAACTGAACGGAACATTGGTTGACGCGGCCAATCACCCGCCAGCCGTTTTGCCGCGCCGCGCGCTTGGCGATCACCGTATGGATCGGAACGAAACCAAGGCCATCGACTGCGGCGGGGTGCATCAGTGCGGTGTCTTCAAATTCGGCAACCACTCGCGGTCGGATGCCAAGCGAATCGAACCATGTCTCCAAGGCCATTCGGAAAGCCATGTTTCCCGCCGGGAGCAGCGCCGGCGCATTGTGCAGCGAATGCGGGAACTTCCGCCGGAGCTTGGCCGCGAGAGGCGGCGCGGCGCAAAACGTCACGTCGCTTGCGCCGAGCGGGTGGTTGAAGGTCTTAAACTTCAGGACGCTCGAAGCCGGCTCATCGGCGAGCACGATGTCGAGTCGCTGCGCAGCGAGCAGCGCGAGTAGCGCGTCCACTTTGCCCTCGCGGCAAACCATCTCCACGGGCGGCTGGAGCTGGAACACCGGGCGGATGATCTCGTATGCGATCAACTTCGGCACCGAATCGGCCACGCCGACGCGGAATCGGATCGGCCGCGCGCCGGCCCGGTGCTTGACGGTGTTCATCATCTCGCGGCCGAGGGAGAAAATGTCGTCCGCGTAACCCGTCACCACCCGGCCCATCTCGGTCAGCACCTTCGTGCGGCCGCTGGGCCGGAAAAGTTTTTCGCCAAGCGCCGCTTCCAGCGCGCTGACCTGCGAGGAGATGGAGGACTGCGAGACGTGCAGCTTCTCGGAAGCTTTCCGAAGGCTGCCTTCCTTTGCCACGGTCCAGAAATAGAGCAGGTGATGATAGTTGAGCCATTCCATGCGCCTTGACTGTTCTTTAAAATCGAAGGGTAAGGAAGGAACTTCGTATTGGTCGAAGTATCATCGGCGGGGGATATTGCGCGGTGAGCCCGAGCTTTACCATCCGCCACCTCTCTTCATGGGACGCAAAGAGCGACGCCCCACATCATCCGCATGGAGAATCCCGATGACACCACTCAAGCCAGCAATCCCAACGGCCAGCCCGAGTCCGCGCGGCACGAGGCGGGTGGGGTGCATTGTGTGCGGCACTGACTTTTCCTCATACTCGGTGGAAGCCGCCAACGCTGCGGCGGCCCTCGCAATGCGCCTAAAGCAGCCGCTGCTGCTCGTTCACAGCATGGCGGAAACATTCCGGGAGGAACTTCCCGAGGCCGAGCGCGATTCGCTCATTCCGTTGATGCGCGAACGGCTTTCTGCCGAGGCGGAACGACTGCGCACGCTCGGAGCCGGTGTGGAGACGGTGATCCTCGGTGGTCTCCCCGACGACGGCATGGCGGCGTTTGTCCGCAGCTGCGGGGCCGATCTTCTCATCGTTGGGACGACGGACCACGAGATCGTGGATCGGTGCCTGACGGGGAACGTGGCGGAGGTGCTGGCCGAGTCGTCGCCGGTTCCCACGCTCGTGGTGCGCTCGGCGGGGTCGATTGAGGCGTGGGCGCGAGGTGGCCGGTCGCTGCGCGTGCTGGTCGGGGCCGATGTCGCGCCCGAGTCCGAGGAGGTGATCCGCTGGGTGAATGAACTGCCCCGGATCGGGCCGTGCGAGATCATGGTGGCACATGTGATCCGCGACTCCGGCGCGGAAGAGCGAAGCTTGGACGAAGCGGAAATGAAGGAAAAAATCGGTGCTCTTTTGGGCCGCCAAAAAGCCGAGATCCGCATGGTGCGCGGCGGGGCCCGAGTGCATCGCCGGATCATTGATTTGGCGCGCGATACGCGAACCGATCTGCTCGTCGTCGGCACCCATCAACGCCATGGCATTGAGCGACTGCTCCATCTTTCCATCTCGCGCGCCATCCTGCGGCACTCGCCGGTGAGTGTCGCCTGCGTGCCGTTGCCAGTGGAAGCCGCGCTTGCCGGGCGGGCTGAACTCATTGCCTCCTCATGACACCAAGCGCTATCTGGTGGGTTGGATTCGTCGCCTTCGTCCTCGCCATGCTCGCGCTGGATCTCGGAGTCTTTCACCGCAAAGCGCACGAGGTAAAGCTGCGCGAGGCGCTAGGCTGGATCGGCGTCTGGGTAAGCCTCGCACTCCTCTTCAACCTCGGCATCTATCTCGGCTGGATCGGCGCGTATGCCGACGCGACGGCGCGGCAACAGGCAGCGCTCGAGTTTCTCACTGGATACCTCATCGAGGTCTCGCTGAGCGTGGATAACGTCTTCGTCTTCGCGCTGCTCTTCAGCTACTTCCATATCCCGCCGCCCTACCGGCATCGCGTGCTGTTTTGGGGAATCCTCGGCGCGCTCGTCATGCGCGCGGCGATGATCTTTGCAGGCGTCGCGCTGCTGCACGCCTTCCACTGGGTGATGTATGTCTTCGGCGCGATCCTGATCGTGGGCGGCATCAAAATGTGGCGCAGCCACGGCGTCGAAATCGATCCGCGGAAAAACCCCGTCCTGCGGCTGGTGCAGCGGGTCCTGCCGGTCGCCCACGGCGAGCACGGGCCGCGATTCTTCACGCGTGAAAATGGCGCACTCGCCGTGACACCGCTCTTTGTCGTGCTCGTTTTCGTGGAATGGACGGACCTCATTTTCGCTGTGGACTCGATCCCCGCCGTGCTCGCGGTAACGCACGATTCATTTATCGTCTTTACGTCCAACGTCATGGCGATCCTCGGGCTGCGCTCGCTCTATTTCGCCCTTGCCGGCGTCATCCAACGCTTTCACGCGCTGCACTATGGCCTCGCCGCAATCCTGGTCTTTGTCGGCACGAAGATGTGGCTAGCGGATGTCTTCAAGATCCCGACCGCCGCCGCGCTGGCGGTCGTCGTTGGCATTCTCGCCATCTCGGTGATCGTCTCGCTGCTCCGTCCGCCGCCGCGGCGCAAGCCAGTGCGGGAGACGGAGGAAAATCGTGAACTCATCGCCGAACATTCATAAGGCCAGGTTGCGGATCACGCCCACCGTCGAGTGGGATTTGTTGAGCGTGTAAAAGTGGAGGCCTTCGACGCCGAAGCGCAGCAATCCCTGGCACTGTCGTGTCGCGTGCTCGATCCCAAATGCGGTGACTGCCGCGTCATCATCGCCCAATTCCTCGATCCGTTGCGAAAAAGCAGGGGGCAATTTTGCCCCACAGAGACCGACGAATTTTTTCGTCTGGCCACGCGTGAGAACCGGCAGGATTCCAGGAATAATCGGCACGGTTACCCCGAGAGTCCCGGTGAGGAAATCGTGGAACTCAAAAAAATCGTCGTTATCGAAAAAAATCTGGGTAATTACGAAGTCGGCTCCGGCCGAGATTTTTTCGCCCAGGAAGCGCCAATCGGTCTGTTTGCCAGCTTTGCAGGCGATGTGCCCCTCAGGAAAACCGGCGGTGCCAATGGAGAACCCGCCCAACTCCCGAATAAAAGCGACCAGTTCCCTTGAGAACTCGAATCCGCCCATGGCAGGCTGGAACGCGCCGCCGTCGGGGGGATCGCCCCGGAGCGCAAGCAGATTGAGGATTCCGAGCGCGCGCGCCTCCTCGATGACGGATTGCAACTGGGCCTTGGTGGAATCGACACAAGTGAGATGCATCATCGCGGGGATACGGTGCTCGCGCTGGATCCGGTCCACGATGCCAAGGGTTTTCTCGCGGGTGCTGCCCCCGGCGCCGTAAGTTACGGAACAATAATCGGGTCGGAGCGCCAGCAACGCAGGGATTGTGGTTTCAAAGAGATTGCGGTCCCCGTCAGTAGTTTTGGGTGGGAAAAACTCAAACGAGATCGCTGGGCGCCCGGCGGCCTTGGTGGCGGCATGGATGTCGCGGATGAAATTCATTGGGCCGATCATGCGCTTAACGCGGGATCGGGGCGAAGGGGAAAATGCCACTGAACCAATATCTTAATGCGGCAACGCTTTACAAAGCGGGGGGAGATCATGGTTGTAATGGGCAATGATCGAGAAACTTAACCTTCCCGCGACCGCCGCCCAGCTCCGCGATAACCGGCTCTTTGCTGGCGTTTCCTCTGAAGTAGTCGATGCCATTGGAGCCGACATTGAAATGCTCCGATTGGCCAAGGACGATTTGCTGTTTAATGAAGGGGATTCCGGCGATTCCTTTTATCTCGTCTGCGAAGGGGCCATTTGCATTTCCAAGCTCGGGCGCGCCGGCAAACAGGAAACGCTCCGGTTTATGGAGCCCGGCAATTTTTTTGGAGAGATGGCGCTTATCGATGGCAAGCCGCGTTCGGCCCAGGCCAGCGCCGCAGAACCGACGGTGCTCGGTAGAATCGACCGCCAGACTTTTGATCGGATTTTTTCCGCGGCGCCCCGTGAGCTGCACATGAATTTTTTGCGCTGTGTCACGGAGCGGCTGCGCGAGGTCAACTCGCACTTCATGACGGAATTGATCCGCACCGAGCGGCTCTCGCTTGTTGGGACGATGGCCAATTCAATTATTCACGATCTCAAGAATCCAATTTGCATCATCCGTTCCTGCTCGGACTTGCTCATGGCGAAATTCAACGATCCGGCCGTGGGCAAGTTCACGAAGATGATCAATCGGGCGGTGGCAAATATGCTCGATATGACCCAGGAACTCCTCGATTTCGCGCGCGGCCAGAGCAGCTTCGAAT
>JAYUPM010000008.1:0-2253 GCA_043760145.1 Spartobacteria bacterium | reverse complement strand
CCGGGCATCTTCATTGACGAAAGTAATGCTGCCACGAAAGGAGTGTGTCGGAGCGGGGAGGGCTGTCTTTTCACTGGCACGAGGTTTTTTGTGCTTGGGCAGAAGGTTGCATCCACCGGAAATCCAGAAGACCCCCATGAGGAGCGTGATGCCAAGCAAACCCTTCATGGAAATAAGGCGCCCTCGAACATCCTAATGCGGAAGGGGATAAGCGCGGGTAAAGCTGCGAACAGTATCGCGGACCGCAGCCAGTTCCGCCGGATTGGTCGCATTGGAAAGGGCGCGATGAATGAGGTCGGCGATTTCCATCATCTCTTCTTCTTTCATCCCGCGTGTAGTCACTGCCGGGGTCCCGACACGGATGCCGCCGCCGAGGGTGATTTTTTCCGTGTCGAATGGGATCCCATTCTTATTCACAGTAATGCCCGCGTGATCGAGCGTTTCCTGGGCCACTTTTCCATTAAGCCCGTTGGGACGCAGATCGATGAGCATGAGATGGTTGTCCGTGCCTCCCGACACTATCCGATACCCATTCTTTGCGAGCCGCGCCGCCAATGCCTTTGCGTTACTCACGATTTGCTGGGCGTAAACCTTGAACTCCGGTTGAAGGGCCTCGTGAAAACAAACGGCCTTGGCCGCAATCACATGCTCAAGTGGCCCGCCCTGGATGCCGGGAAAAACTTGTGAGTCGATTCCTTTGGCAAACTGCGCCTTGCAGATAATGATCCCGCCCCTTGGTCCACGGAGGCTCTTATGAGTGGTGGTCGTCGTGAAATCCGCCAACTCCACCGGGCTCGCGTGGACACCTCCCGCCACCAGGCCGGCGATGTGAGCCATGTCTACGAAAAGATAGGCGCCCACCGAGTCGGCGATCTCGCGCATCCGTTTGAAATCGATGATCCTGGGGTAAGCGGAGGCTCCTGCGGTGATCATCTTGGGGCGAAATTCCTCGGCATGTTTGGCGAGCGCATCGTAATCGATGCATTCATCGGACTGGCTGACTCCGTAATGGGAAATCTCAAAGAACCGGCCGGAGAAATTCGCCTTGTTGCCATGGGTCAGATGACCGCCATGGGAAAGGTCCATGGTGAGGATCTTGTCCCCGGGCTGAAGGACACTGAAGTAGACCGCCATGTTGGCCTGGCTGCCACTGTGGGGCTGCACATTCACATGGTCGCCGCCGAAAAGTTTTTTTGCCCGGTCAATGGCCAGTTGTTCCACCACATCGATGTGCTCGCATCCCCCATACCAGCGCCGCGTCGGATAACCTTCCGCATATTTGTTTGTCAGGCAGGAACCTTGCGCCTCCATCACAGCCCGGCTCGTAAAGTTCTCCGATGCGATCAGTTCGATGTTCTCAAACTGCCGGAGTCCTTCGGCTTCCACTGCCGCGTAGATTTCCGGGTCCGTTTTCTCCAGCGACTGGCAGCCGCGGGCACCGCCGATCTGGTCGAGTTTCTCCACACGCCGTTCGTGCCGACCACCTTCAAAAGTAGTATTGAGAAACGCATCTACAATCCGGCTCACGGCGGATGCCTCGACATGGTTGGAGGCAAGGCAAAGCACATTCGCGTTGTTATGCTGGCGCGCTAGTTTCGCGTCCTCCGCATTATCGACGAGCGACGCCCGGATTTGCGGATGCCGATTGGCGGCGATGCTCATTCCGATGCCGCTCTTGCAAACCAGGATCCCGTAATCAGCCTGGTCCGCGATCACACCGCGCGTCACGGCCTCCGCATAGTCGGGATAATCCACGGATTGCTGCGGTGAATTCGCCCCGAAATCCGACACGATATATCCTTTGCGTGAGAGATGCGCATGCACGGCCTTCTTCAGTTCTGCGCCGCCATGGTCAGCGCCAATGGCAACGCGAAAGGGACGGGTGGATACATTCGGAGCGAGGTTGGTGGTCATGGATTGATCGATGAATTTAAGAATACTTGGGAGCGCTTGATTGATTGTGTCCCGGCAATGGAGATACTCCTCGACTCCCATGCCGATTGGGTCCGGGATATCCAGGTCGTCTCCAAACTTGGACTCAAATTCGCAGAGGAGATATGTTTTATCCGCCGCTTCCGGGAAAAACATCTGGATCGATTCCATGTGCCCGCGAGTCATGGCAAAAATGTGGGTGGCTTTCTCCACCAATGCTTCGCTTAGCGGTTGGCTGCGTTGCCGGGAAATATCCAGCTTCCATCGCCGCAAAACCTCCACGGAATGGGCGCTTGGCGGCTGGCCGTGAATGGCCGCCAC
>JAYUPM010000007.1:0-2258 GCA_043760145.1 Spartobacteria bacterium | reverse complement strand
GAAAATGGCAGATGAACCGCCGGTCGGGATTGAGATCGAGGGTGGAATGGACGCCACGGTTGAAGTCACTCCCCTCCCCGAGTTGATCGAGTGCCACCTGCCCCATGCGCGACATGATCCGCATGTTGAGCACCACGTAAATCGAGTCCGTAATCTCGACCCCGATCTTGGTGAGGGGCGACCCGGCTGGTCCCATCAGATACGGCACCACATACATTGTGCGGCCGGACATCGCTCCCGCCAGAAGCCCTTCGAGCTTGGCATACATTGCCCGGGGTTCCGCCCAATTGTTGGTTGGCCCGGCTTCCTCCGCTTTTTCCGTGCAAATAAATGTGCAGCCTTCCACGCGGGCGACATCGTTCGGATGCGAACGGTGATAGTAACAACCCGGCCGTTTCTCTTCGTTGAGCTTGACCAGGACGCCCTGTGTCACTGCCTCTTTTAGAAGATGTTCTTTCTCCGCTTCGGATCCGTCACACCAAAACAGCCGGTCCGGATTCAGCCTTGCCCGCCAGGTCTCAACCCATTGTTGCAATGCGGGGTTGTTCGCCGCCACCGTTCCAAAAGAAAATTCCTTCATGCCAGTTAAAGTTACCGTCAAACGTTCGGGGCGCCCCTAAAACATGGCAAGCCAATCTTTGGTGCGCGTCTCTCCGAACGTGTCGCCCGTTTAGTGCCGCTGCTTGCGCAACACTCCCAAGCCGCCCATCATTTGATTGTCATGACCGGAAACGACCCCTCAGAAGACCGGCGCCCGCTGACTTACGTCAAGGGTCACCCGATTTACGCCACGACCCTGCTCGTGGCTTTGCACATCGTCACGATGATCCTCTTCGCCCTCGCAATGGGGCTTCACCTCGGTGGCTTTCTTCAGTCGCTAACATTTTCCAGCGCCATGGTCATCGGCAAAGGCTGGGTGTGGCAGTTCCTCACCTACGCGTTCCTTAACGGCCCGACTATCTGGTTCGCCGTGGAAATGCTCCTGCTCTTCCAGTTCGGTCGTGAGGTCGAAATATTCCTCGGCCGCCGCTCATTCCTGCGAATGTATGCGCTGCTCCTCCTGCTCCTCCCCGGCATCCTGACTGCCGCCAGCGTTTTTATTCCAACTCATTATCAAGGTTCTGGCGCGTTGCATTTTGCCGTGTTCGTGGCATTTGCCATCGTCTATCCGGGGACCCCGGTCTTCTTTGGAATTACCGCGCGTTGGGTCGCCTGGATCTTGATTGGCATTCACACTCTCCAGGCGATCTCCCACAGAAACCTCGAAATGCTGATCTCCATCTGGGTAACCAGTGGCACCGCTGCCCTCTACATCAACTTTGAGCGTGGTCTCGTCGCATTCCCATCTTTCCCTGATCTCCGGTTTTGGCGCAAACGCCCCAAGTTTTACGTCGTTAGAGACGTTAGACCCCTTCCCATCACCAATACGCCCGGCGATGAACCAGCGAAAGTCATTGAGTCGGTTGACTCAATCGATCCGTTGCTTGAAAAAATCTCAAGGTCAGGCCTCTCCAGTTTGACCGCGGGCGAGCGGGCCCGGCTCGAGCAAGCGCGCGAGGACCTCATCAAAAAAGAACCGCCCCACAAGTGAGTGGGCAAAAGCAACCGAGCCTCAGCATCATCCGCAGCTGGCATGGCTTGAAGGGGTGGCGCGCCGGTTGACGCCGCCAACCGAAGTCGTATACTGAAGTCAATTATGACTGCAAAAACCCTCACATTGCGGCTCTCTCCCGACGTTTATAATCGCGCCCGCGCCCTGGCTGATCAGCGCGACCAAAGCCTCAACCGCCTCTTTCAGGATGGCTTGCTCCTGCTGGATCAGCAGGAGCGCGAGAAGCAACTCTTTGAAGATTTCTCCCTCATCGCGGCTGCCGGGGCCGATCAATGCGATGTCGAATTCGCCCTCGCAGCACAAAACCAGGTGGGCGAATGAGCAACCCGGAGATCCGACGCTCTCAAATCTGGCTGGTGGATTGGTCGCCAGGACGCGGGTCTGAACAGATGGGCAAACGACCGGCCCTCGTGATCCAGACCGACGCTGCCAACACCAACCCGCGTTACCCCAACACCATCGTCCTTACGTTGAGCACCAAGGGACTTCCGGTTGCGACCCACGTTAAAATTGCCCCCGACGCTCGCAACGGACTGTGCGAGCCAAGTTGGGTAAAATGCGAGCAGGTCCTCACGATTTCCAAAGATCGACTCGTCACGCTCTGGGGCAGCGTTGCCGCAACGGAAATGATCCAGATTGAGAGGGC
>JAYUPM010000006.1:0-2263 GCA_043760145.1 Spartobacteria bacterium | reverse complement strand
ATTAATTACGACCCGGCGACACATGCCGTAGAACTCGTTCCGGAAGAACCACTTAAAATAGCTTCGCGCTATACCGTGTCCATTTGCGGTGGGGCATTCGGAGTGATGGATCGGGCAGGGAACACGATGCAGGCAGATATCAATACGAACTTCGCAACTGTGAGTTACGGCGCCAGCGCGGGTGGGCCGGGCGGGCCGATCCTCGTGGTTACAGACCGGATCAATCGCTTCAGCTCTTATTACGCGGAGATACTTCTAAGCGAAGGGCTAAACCAATTCGAGGTTCGGGCTTTGTCCACAGTTTCCAGTGCAATCTTGATGGAATATGACGTTGTGATTCTTGGCGAAATTCCAATCAGCCAAACCCAGGCGGAAATGCTCGCGAATTGGGTGGAGGCGGGAGGCAATCTGATCGCCATGCGACCGGGCAAACATCTCGCTGCGCTTCTAGGGATTGTTGCGAGCGGGACGACATTAGCTGAGGGTTACCTGATGGTGGATACCGATTCGGGCCCGGGGGCGGGGATCACCGGCGAGGCAATGCAGTTCCATGGAACAGCGGATCGTTACACCCTGGAGGGAGCATCCAGCCTGGCCGATCTCTATTCCAATGCGCAGACTCCAACCGCCAATCCCGCAGTGACCCTGCAAAATGTTGGATCCCATGGCGGACAAGCGGCTGCCTTTGCTTTCGATCTCGCCCGCTCGGTCGTATATACCCGGCAGGGCAATCCGGCTTGGGCCGGCCAGGACCGGGACGGACTTCCTCCGATGCGCCCCAATGACCTCTTCCATGGGGCTGCAAGCAACGACCCGCAGCCGGACTGGGTCGATCGGACCAAAGTGGCCATTCCTCAAAGTGACGAGCAGCAGCGTCTATTGGTTAATCTGATACTATTCATGAATGCCGATCGGATGCCGCTGCCGAGGTTCTGGTATTTTCCGCACGGGCATAAAGCGGCGGTGGTGATGACTGGAGATGACCACGCCAAAGGTGGCACGGAGCCGCGGTTCGATCAGTATCATGGACTAAGCCAGTCGAACGGTTCTGTGGAAAATTGGGAGACCATTCGCGGATCCTCCTATATCTTTGCAAATCGGCATTTAACAAATGCCGAGGCAGTCAGATACAACGCCGCTGGATTCGAGATCGCGTTGCACCTGAACACCGGATGCGGCAATTACACCCCGGCCTCCCTGGAAAACCTGTTCAAGGAACAGCTCGCGCAATTCAGAACAAGATACCCGGGGCTTCCGCCTCCCACGACACATCGCGCGCACTGCATTGCCTGGAGCGGTTACACAACACTTCCTGAGACGGAGTCGCGATTTGGCATCCGCCTGAACACCAGCTATTATTATTGGCCCTCTTCCTGGGTTGCCAAACATACCGGGCTCTTCACTGGCTCGGGCATGCCGATGCGTTTCGCGACCGCGGAAGGTGCAACCATTGATGTCTACCAGGCGGCGACGCAAGCCACCGACGAGTCCGGCCAGGCATATCCGGACACGATAAACGCTTTGCTCGACCGGGCATTGGGTCCGGAGGGTTATTACGGCGCGTTCGTGGCGAATATGCATACAGATGACGCCAAATCCTCGGGATCAGATGCGATCCTTGCCTCGGCAAAGAGCCGGAACGTCCCGGTGATTTCCGCCCGGCAATTGCTGAAATGGGTGGATGCCCGCAATAGTTCCGCGATCAAGGAACTGCGCTACCAGGCGGGCACATTGGAGTTCGCAGTTGAGGCTGGCGAAAATGCAAAGGGACTCATCGCAATGGTCCCCATCCCCCATGGGCAACGCATGGGGGAGCTTAGGTGTAACGGAGAAACAATGCCATTTCAGATCCAGTCAATCAAAGGTGTGAATTACGCCATGTTTGCGGCAGTGACAGCCAACTATGAACTCGTCTATATACCATGATTCCAATCTCCAAACCTTGTCTTGATGATCGCGAGGCGGACGCTGTGCGCCGGGTAATTCTATCGGGTTGGATTACACAAGGGCCGGAGGTGGCCGCCTTTGAACATGAGTTTGCGGAAGTTGTTGGTGCTTCCCATGCGTGTGCGGTCTCCAACTGCACAACGGGTTTGCACCTTGCCTTGCTGGCGGCCGGGGTGCAGCGGGGCGATGAGGTTATCACGGTGAGTCATTCGTTTATCGCAACCGCCAATAGCATACGGCACTGCGGGGCAATGCCGGTCTTTGTCGATATCGATCCGGAAACATACAACCTGCGGCCTGAGATGATCGCGGAAGC
>JAYUPM010000005.1:0-15880 GCA_043760145.1 Spartobacteria bacterium | reverse complement strand
ATTGCAGGGTGCCGCCATTAAAAACCAGATTGGCCGCCGCATTGGTGGCGGAGCCGAGGTTGCCGCTGACACCGCCATTGCCGATAGTGGCCACGCTTAGAATGCCGTTGGTTAGGGTCGTCGCGCCGGTGTAGGTGTTCGTGCCAGAGAGTATCTGCGTTCCGGTGCCGGTTTTGGTTAAGGCCGTGGGGCCCGTGCCTTGACCGTTGTAGCCATCAACATTCATAATGACTCCGGAGAATGTCGCGGTATTGCTTGAAACGCCATACGTGGCGTTGTTCACGGTGTTGGAAGCACCGACCGTCAGGGTGAACGTCCCATTCCATGCGTTGCCGACGATTCCACTGCCGGTCAGGGCATCAACAACCGCGCTGGCATCGGAGTTGCGGTAACTGGCACCCGCGCCGATGTTCAGCGAACCCAGATTTCCACCCATCGAGTTGTGGCCATAGCCGAATTCCACGATGGTGTTCGCGCCTTGCACGTCAACCTGGCCACCGACGGACATGTTGAACTGGATGGTGGGAGTGGCGTTGCCAAAGTCCAGTTTTGCTCCGCCGCTCAGAGCGAGGAGGCCTGCGCCGCTGACGGTGTAATCGCCGACGGTGTTGGCGACCTGCTGATTGCTGGTAATATTCCAATTAAACGTGGCACCGGCGGCGATGGTGACACTGCTTTTCCAGGTATTGAGATTGTTTGAGACAAGCGTGCCGGCGCTAACCGTAGTTGCGCCGGTGTAGGTGTTCGCGCCGGAGAGCACCCAAGTGCCCGCATCGCTCTTGGTGATGCCCAGCGTGGTGGCGCTGCCATTGGCGATGATGCCGCTGATCGTGTTGGAATTGGTATTACTGCCGCTGAGGGTCAGGACCGTGGCCCCGACCGCGCCGCCTGTGACAGCGCCGCCGATATTCAACGTGCCTGCACCCGCGCCAGCACCGTTGGCGCTATTATTGGCAAATGTATAAGTGCCGCCGGCGCCTTGGATGGCGAGCGGGGCATTGATGGTTTGAACGGCGTTGGTGGCGGTGAGCGTGTTGCGGATCTGGATCGTCCCGCCGCTGCTCAGGAGCAACGAATTGCCGCCTGTGCTGCCGATGAAGTAATTGCCGGCAGCGGTGTCGAAGTTGAGGCCCCCGATGTTCTGGGTGAGGGAATCAATCACGATTGGATTTCCAACGGCATCGCCCCAGGTATTGGCGATGGCGGCGTTGAACGTCGCGATGTCGGTGTTGGTCGTGCCGCTGGTGGCACCCGGCGCGGCGGTGTCGCCCACCCAGTTTAAGAGCGTGGACCAGTTGCCATCTACTGCCGACCCGCCATCCCAAGTCTGAATAGCCGCCTCTGAGAAGGGGGCCGCAATGAAACCGGCGAGGAGGATGGACGAGATGGATCCTGCAAGGATGTATGGGATTTTCATTAAGGACGGATAAGGGGCTTGACTGACTCTAAATCGCCGGGGAGCATACTCGCCTAACCCTGCCTGTCTTGGTGCGGGAAAGCGCGCCGACATGAAACGCAGCACAATCTCCATCATCCGTTCGACTGCATCTGCTGCGGCGTTCGGCGTGGATATGCGGCTGTTGGAACAGCTTTTCGACCACACCCACGACATCGCATTTTTTATCAAGGACGCTGCTGGCTGCTACATAGCGGTGAACAACTCCCTTGTCGAACGACACGGCATGAAAAGCAAAGAGCAAATGCTGGGCCACCGCCCGAGCGACGTCTGTCCCGGCGACTTCGGAAGCATTCCCGCCGAGCAGGACGCCTCTGTGCTGCGCACCGGCCGCCCCATTATTGAGCACCTCGAACTCCAGTGGTTTCTACCCCAGAAGCCGGTCTGGTGCCTCACCACCAAGCTCCCAATTCGCAACGCCGCAGGCACCGTCATTGGCATCATCGGGATTTCCAAAGACGTGTGCTCGCCAGTCGCGCTGCAGGAAATCCCCCCGGGCGTCGCTGCGGCCCTCGCACGACTCGAGACCGCCTTCGTTGAGCCGCTCACGCCTCCCTCACTCGCCCGCATCGCGAAGCTGCCGCCTGCGCGATTCGCCCGCATCATCAAGCGCATCTTTGATGTCACCCCCATTCAGCTTATCGCAAAAACGCGCATCGCCGCCGCCTCCCGCATCCTTCGCGAGACGCAGCGCCCCGTCGCCGAGATCGCGTTGGAATGCGGCTACTACGACCACAGCGCATTCACCCGCGCATTCCGGGCCGTGACCGGCGTTACCCCGACGCAATACCGTGCCGGGTAGATGATCGCCGGAGACTCGGAGTGTAACAGATCCCGGCGGGCGTAGCGGGCGGGGTCGAGCAGGGTGTGGGTCGCTGCTACTGCGACCATTTCCCAACCATTGTCGAGCCGGGAACCAGCCATTCGCAATGGACGGCAAGTGACGCGTTAAATCGCGGGATTGGCTGTGGAGTCAGCGGGCAAGCCACTTCCCGAGGAGTTGAAGTGGTTGCGGGGGTAGGATTTGAACCTACGACCTTCAGGTTATGAGCCTGACGAGCTACCGGGCTGCTCCACCCCGCGATTTGAAGCGGTGAACTTAGCGCGGAGCGTTCCTTGCGCAAGCCTAAAGTCGCGCACGTTGAAAAATATCTGCGTCACCCTTTCCCAAAACTATACCGCCCCGGGCCAATGAAAAGGAGCCCAAGCACAAGAATTGCCATTTCAATAATATCCGAAGTTTTCCCAATGGTCGAACCCGCGATCCCCGCGATCACGGCCACGGTGAGCGTGATGAAGATCACCAATGCAGATGGCCGAAAAACGAAACCGATGATCAGGAAAACAACCCCAATCGTCGAAGCGCATGCCGCGATGAATCCCCATACTTCGGGCAGGAAACCGATTCCGATATGTTTCATCGGGGTCCCGAGTTTTTTCCAGGTCGCAACCCCGCCCGCGAGCCGTCCCCAGCCGTGGATCCAAATATAAAACAAACCCAGGGCGACCCTCAAAAAGAGGAGCCCGCCGTCGCGACAATTATTCAAGGATGACCACATGGGCGCGGACGCTATTTCAAATCCCGGCTGGCTGCAAAGGGTTGTCTTCTTCGTGGTCGCGGCGTCCGTATCTGTTTTCTCTGAACCAACGGCGAGACGCCTCTACCACGAAGAGAAGTCCGACAGCATAACGGCTATTCAAATGTCCTCTCACGCCGCGCGGCACCGTTTCCAAATCGGGACGTCCTCTTTCATCCGGTCAATGGCCGCCCCGCAAAAACTCAGCGCCTCGGCTCGGTGCGCCGATTCGATTCGCACAAAGAGCGAGGGTTCGCCGACTGGCACCCATCCGAGTCGATGAATGAAGAGCACGGACTCGACCGGGAAGCGTGCGTTGAGTTCGGCAAAGATGCGCTCGAGTTGGATGCGCGCCATCGACTCGTATGCCTCGTAGTAGAGACCCTCGAGCGCGTTCCCATTTTCCAGCTCGCGCACGATTCCTTGGAACTCCACGCACGCCCCGATTTCGCGCGAGGAACCGATCCGCTCCGGCGCATCAATGGCCGTGTTCGTGAATAGGATATGGGATCGCATCGGCTTACCCACCGCTCACCGGAGGGATGATGGCCAGTTCACGAGCCTGCCCAATCGGTTGATCCCAGGAACAGTATTCGCAGTCGCGCGCGAGCCGCGCGGAATCCGGACGGAATCCAGGCGCGACCCGGGCGAGCAACGACCGCGGGCTTTCCTCAGGAGAAGCTTCCAGAAGAAGTTCTTTGAAGCCGAGTTGGTCGTGTGCCTGGGCGAAGGCGAGCAGCTTCACTTGCATTGGGGCATTGATGTAAGTGCGGATCGGCCTGCGCGCAATATCCAAGCACGAGGAGCCGAGTTCGATCTCGTATTCAATGCCCACCCAGCTACCTTGCCGCGTCATGATTTCTTTGGACCAAGCCCGCTCGCTGATCCGCGCCTCCGTGCGGCCGCTGGTTCCAGTGCTGCGCGAACTCCGCCATGTCCACGGGTCGGTGCTCGCGGAGGAGGTGCGTGCGACCGAAGATTTCCCGGGGTTCGATCGCGCGGCCATGGATGGATACGCCGTCGCTTTGGAGGATGATTCCACTGCATTCAAAGTGATCGGCGAAATCAGTCCTGGCCAGATCTCGGCGTTGCGTCCGGGCAAAGGCGAGTGCGTCCGAATCTTTACCGGGGCTGCATTGCCGGACGGCGCGAGCCAGGTGATCATGCAGGAGAATGTCCGGCGCGAAGCCGATGTGATCCATCCGCTGGAACGCAATGCCACGACGCATGTGCGGCGCAAAGGGGAGGACGCAAAGGCCGGCACGCTGTTGATGGGAGTCGGGCGAAGGTTGTGCGCGCCCGAGGTCTCGTTGCTGGCGCATCTCGGAGTCACCCAAGTGCGAGTGACGCCGTCGCCCAGGGTCATTCATCTCGCGACCGGGAACGAATTGATATGTCCCGACACAGTGCCTGGTCCCGGACAGATCCGAGACTCCAACTCCAGTTTGATCGCATCGCTGCTCACCGAGAATGGGGCGCAGTTGGTGGGGCAACGCCATTGTGTGGACGAGTTGTCGGAGTTCGTGAGTCAGGCGAGATCCTTTGCGGACGAGGATTGGGATCTACTTCTGATTTCAGGAGGCGCGAGTGTGGGTGATTATGATTTCGGCGTCGAAGCGCTGAAGGCACTCGGGTTTGAAATTTACTTTCATGGAGTCAACTTGCGCCCCGGAAAACCGTTGGCTTTTGCCACGCGCGGCCGTCAGAGCGCCTTCCTGATTCCTGGCAATCCGGTATCGCATTTGGTAGTGTTCCATGTGGCGATCAAGCTCGCGATCGAAACGATGGAAGGAGCGATACCGAGTTGGGCACTGGCATCGGTCGCATTAGCCGAAGCACTCCCTGAACGCGAGGGGCGTCGCGAAACTTACTGGCCTGCGCAACTTTTCTCTGATGCCGGGCAGCTTCGGGTTCGCCCACTGGCATGGCGCAGTTCCGGCGACCTGTGCGGACTTGTCGGCGCCAACGCGCTTATTCAAAGGCTTCCCGGGGCCCCGCCTCTGCAAAAAGGGGAGGCTGTTTCCTCTCTTTTACTCAACCGATTTTAGCTCTTATCGTGCATCCCATGACAACGCCTACGACTCCCCGGTTTTCGCATCTCGATGAAAAGGGGAGCGCCCAGATGGTGAACGTCGGACATAAACCCGAGCAATCCCGCCGCGCCAAAGCGCAGGGCGAAGTGCGTTGCCGGCCCGAGACAATCGAGACGTTGCGGGCGCAGGCATTGCCGAAAGGGGACGTGCTTACCGTGGCGAAGATCGCCGCCATTCTAGCCGCCAAGCGCACGGATGAATTGATCCCGCTCTGCCACTCGTTGCCGCTCAACGGAGTCGAAGTGAGCTTTGTTGTGGAGTCTGATGTTATCAAAATTGAAGCGGAGGTTTGGACCAGTGCCCGCACCGGAGTAGAAATGGAAGCGCTTACGGCGGTAAGCGTGGCGGCGTTGACCATTTACGACATGTGCAAGGCCATCGACAAAGAGATGGTCATCGGCGCGATCCGGGTCACGGAGAAACACAAGGAATGAAGGTTGCCCGAGTTACTCTCAGCGACCGGGCGAGTGCCGGGCTTTACGAAGACCTGAGCGGCCCGGAAATTGAAAGGGTGTTTTCCGCTCATTGTGCAGAGGAACTGGATTGGGTCCGGGTGCTATTGCCCGATGACCAGGCAAGCATCGAGACGGCTTTGCGCGAGCTATGCGATGCGCAGCGGTGCGATCTGATCCTTACCACTGGCGGCACCGGACCCGCCCCGCGCGATGTGACCCCGGAAGCCACCCGGGCCGTGCTCGACCGCGAACTGCCCGGGTTCGGTGAAGTCATGCGGATCCAGTCATTCGCAAAAGTGCCGACCGCGATTCTGTCGCGGGCAACCGCTGGAAGCCGGGGATCCACGTTGATCATCAATCTACCTGGCAACCCGCGAGCCATTGGGGAATGCCTGCCAATGCTGATCCCCGCGATCATCGAAGCCATCAAGCACCTGGGCGGAAAGTGACCGCAAAGTCGGGGAGCAGGTTTGTAGTTCCGGCTTCAGCCGGTCCGGGGATCAGAATGAAAAATGAAGAAGTGGGGGAATGCGCCCCTGCCGCATAAATGCGGAACTACAAACCCCGGAAGGCGCTAAACAGATACGGAAGTCGGCAGAGCCACACTTCTTCATTTTTCATTCTGACTTCAAATCATCCTCCGAGCACGGACATCTCGGTCTTGTGGGCAGGGGCGGTTTGCGTGGCGCGCAGTTCGGAGTAGCGGTCGGTGCGGACAGACCAAATCGTGCGAAGCAACGTTTCCAGTTCCTTGTCGGTGGCACCTGCCCGCATTGGGTCGCGCAGGCTCTGTCCGGTTCCGGCAAAGAGGCATGTGTAGAGATGGCCATCTGCGGAAAGTCGTGCCCTTGTGCAATTTCCGCAGAACGGATTGCTCACTGAAGTAATCACGCCGATCTCGCTTTGCGGGCCGGGTCCAATGTAACGGAATCGGCGGGCCACTTCGCCCGGGTAATTGGGAGGTATGGTTTCTAATGGGAGTTGGGCGTTGATTCGTGAAATAATTTCCGAGCCAGGCACGACGTCATGGAGGCGCCAATGATTTGTTTCACCGACATCCATGAATTCAATAAAGCGGACGATGAATTCCGGGGCGCGGAAATGGCGTGCAATCGAGATCAACTCGCCATCGTTGATGCCGCGCTGGACCACGACGTTGATCTTGATCGGCGCGAACCCGGCCCGGAGCGCGGCATCAATTCCGTGAAGGACCCGAGCGACAGGGAAAGCCACGTCGTTCATTTTGGAGAAGGTGGAATCCTGGAGGGAATCGAGGCTGACAGTGAGCCGGGTCAGACCGGCGGTGCGCAGCGCCTGGGCCTTGGATTCGAGCAAGGCGCCATTGGTGGTGAGCGTGAGATCGAGAACGCCTTCGATGGCGCGCAGCATTCCAACGAGTTTCTCAAGATCTTTTCGCAGCAATGGTTCGCCGCCTGTGAGTCGCAGTTTTTCCACCCCCAATCCGACGAAGATCCGGGAGAGCCGCGTGATTTCTTCAAAGGAGAGGATCTCGCTCCTTGGCAGGAACGCATACGGACTCCCGAACACTTCCTTTGGCATGCAATAGGTGCAGCGGAAGTTGCATCGGTCAGTGACCGAGATGCGTAAATCGCGCAGGGGTCGCCCGAGCCGGTCAGAAGCATTCATGGCGGAAGAAGGATTGATTGAAGTATCCTATCACCACTTCACCGATCGTTCCCCGGTGACAATCATTTCTTTTTCTGGAGCGCTTGCGTGAACCAATCGTTCCCGGCCGGCTGCGGCTTGGTTTCAGTAAATCGTTTAAGGTCGCGGGGGGCGGCCTCGGCCTTGCGATCGGCGCGCGCGACCAGCTCCGGCTTGGATTTCATCGAGAGGGCGATCCGTTTGCGGGCCATGTCGATTTCGACAACGGTGACCATCACCCGCTGCGAGACCTTGACGACATCGCCGGCGTTTTTAACGAACTCATCCGAGAGCTGGCTGACATGGACGAGGCCATCCTGGTGGACACCGATGTCCACAAACGCGCCAAACGCGGTGACGTTGGTGACTAATCCCGGCAGCTTCATCCCCGGCTTGAGATCCTCCATCTTATCGACCCCGTCACTGAAGGAGAACGCCTCAAACTGCTGGCGCGGATCGCGTCCCGGCTTGGCCAACTCGGACATGATGTCTTTCAAGGTCGGCAGCCCGACTTCGGCGGTGACGTAATTTTGGGGATTGATCCGGGAACGCTTGGCCGAGTCCTTGAGGAGGTCGAGCACCGAACAGCCGAGATCGGCAGCCATGCGATCCACCAATTCGTAACGCTCCGGATGCACGGCGCTTTCATCCAGCGGATGTTTCCCGGCTCGGATCCGAAGGAAGCCGGCGGCCTGTTCAAAAGCCTTGGCTCCAAGCCCTGTAACCTTGAGGAGTTCTTTGCGCGACTTGAACGGGCCGTGCTCGTTGCGGTGCGCGACGATGTTGGCGGCGGTCCGCGCGTTGAGTCCGGAAACGTAGCTGAGAAGCTGTTTGCTGGCCGTGTTGAGTTCCACACCGACTCCATTGACGCAACTCATTACAACATCATCAAGTGTGCGTTTGAGGGCGTTCTGATCCACGTCGTGCTGATACTGGCCGACGCCGATGGATTTGGGATCGAGTTTGACCAGCTCGGCGAGGGGATCCATCAGGCGCCGCCCGATCGACACAGCACCGCGCACCGTCAGATCGTGATCGGGGAACTCTTCGCGCGCCACGTCGCTGGCGGAATAAATGGAGGCACCGCTTTCGTTTACCGAGACGATGGCGATGGAGGCCGGCAATCCCAGTTTGCGGATGAATGTCTCTGTCTCGCGGCCACCGGTCCCGTTGCCAATCGCGATCGCTTCAATGGCAAACTTCTTCACCACCGCCTTGATGATTTCCGCTGCTTCAGAAGCCCCGCGCAATCCTTGCTCCGGATAGACCACATCGTTTCCAAGAAGTTTGCCCTGACGGTCGAGCACCACCACTTTGCAACCAGTCCGGAATCCGGGGTCGATGGCGAGGACGTTCTTTTGCCCGAGAGGGGAGGCGAGCAACAGTTCTCGGAGGTTGTCGGCAAACACACGGATGGCTTCCTCGTCGGCCCGCTTTTTAACGGTGATCCGGGTTTCGCCTTCCATGGCAAAACCGAGCAACCTCTTGAAGCTATCGGTGACAGCGGTTTTCACTTCGAAGGCGGCAGGGGAGGTGCCTTTGACAAAGTGCCGTTCCAGAATCGAGATGGCGTCTTCCTCGGGCGGAGTCAGACGTGAAAAGAGGAAGCTCTCATTCTCGCCGCGGCGGATTGCGAGAACCCGATGCGAAGGCGCGCTCGATGCCGGCTCGCTCCAATCAAAGTAATCCTTAAACTTCGCTCCTTCCTCTTCCTTTCCAGAAACGACCTTCGATTTGATGACCCCCTTGGTGAGATATAGCTCGCGCAGCCTGGCCCGGGCGGTGGCATCGTCACTGATCCGTTCCGCCAAAATATCGCGCGCGCCAGCAAGTGCTTCCTCGGGCGTTTTGACCTCTTTGGCGAGATCGACAAATCTGGCGGCCTCGGCCTTGGGATCGAGTGTTGAAGCCTGTTCCCAGAGGAGTTCGGCTAGCGGTTCCAGCCCGCGCTCTTTGGCAATGGTTGCGCGGGTTCGTTTCTTGGGGCGGAAAGGAAGGTAGATATCCTCAAGGGCCGACATGGATTCTGCCGACTCGATCTTTGTATTGAGCTCGGCGGAAAGCAGGCTGCGCTCGGTAAGCGAACTGAGGATCGCCTCGCGCCGCTTGTCGAGCTCACCGAGTTGCTCGAGCCGATCACGGATCGCGGCAATCTGGACTTCGTCGAGCTCGCCCGTCTTTTCTTTCCGATATCGGGCAATGAAAGGAACCGTTGCGCCTTCCTCGATGAGCACTGCGGTGGCTGCAACCTGGCGGACCTGGAGCTTGAGCTCATGGGTAATCTTGAGAACGTGTTTTTCGAGCATGATGAAAAGTGAGAGCGGGCGATGATGGGGATGCTGGCGGTGGAGTCAATCGCCAGAAAAATGAACCCGCCAATGCACCCTGACATTCCAGGCAGGGCGTCGCGCGCCGATTCCAACTTGCGGCCCGACGGGACTTGATTTTACGGTGCGGTCGTGGAAGGCGGGAACCACGGAAGGAGGCTGGCAGGCGGGTAATCGAGTCTCCAATTGATTGCAGGAAAAGTCTCGCCGCATGGTTCCAATCACGCCGCCCCGGCGCCCAGGCAAAGTCAACTCACCCTTCACCCTATTATGAACAAAGCACTCCATTCCATCACACCTATTATTACTGCACTTGTGTTAAGTGCCATGCCTCAATCCACTTATGCAGCGCATCATGCAGTTTGCGATGATTCTGCTGTGATTCTCTCCCCGGCATTTCGCACCAAAACTCTAGGGGCGCGTCCGAGCATGGCGGTGTCCGCATCGCACAGCGCGGTAAACTGCAGTGCGTATTTGAAGTTCGATTTTGGGACACTTGGCGCGGATGTCTCCAGCGCCGAAATCGAGAGGGCGGTGCTCTGGATCTATCCTAGCGTGATCCGGGTTCCCGGGGTTATCGAAGTTCACGCGGTAACACAGACATGGGATGAAGAGTCGATGCGCTCCGCGGGGTTCTTAACAACCGCTCCTGGTATTGAAACCAGTTTTGCCGTTGGGCTTGGGCAAAAGAAGACGCATATCCCAGTTGATGTGACTGACTTGGTGAAAGATTGGGTTGACGGAGTGACTGTTAATAATGGGTTGTCGCTTGTGCCAAAATTCCAGGCCGGGTTCCCCAATGTGAATGTGGGCTTTGACTCCAAGGAATCAACGGCCAGCAGCGGGCATCCTTTTCTGGAGATCATATTGAAAAGCGGTGTATCCGGGCCCAGTGGTATCCAGGGCATTCCAGGGCCGACCGGTCCCACAGGTCAAAGCTACTCCCCGATGGCTCAAGGGCAGGGGACATCGAGCAATCGGCAGCTTTTTGATGCCGAGGCGCCCGGGTTTACTTACCTCGATTTTACCACCGGCACTGTCTATGTCCGGAACGGCGCCGCGGGAAATTGGATCACAGGATTTTCCCTCCAAGGGCCGGCCGGATTACAGGGGATAGCAGGTCCGATTGGAGCAACGGGGCCTCAAGGGCTTGCAACACGCGCGAGTGCCACATCGACCCGGCTCGCCTCGTTGCGATGGTTCCACGCCAACACAGCGATCCCGTCCCTCTCGGTGGGCGCTGCCAACCAGCCTCTCGGAATGGCTTGTGACGGTGATTACGTTTGGGTGGCACTTTCCGGAAACGACTTTATCCGGAAGTATCGCCGTGACGGAACTGCCATCACACGCCCGAGCGGCGGGAGTTCGACCGTTGCCTGGGGCGACGCCTCCAGCGGTGCCCCGTCATATCTTGTGTTCACCGGAGACTATGTCTGGGTAAGCCGCAAAACCAATCACTCGGTGAGTCTATATAATGCGGATGGCGGAGGAGCCGCTCCGTTTGCGACGATCAGTGCCGCGACCGGCAATTTCGACGGACCCGGCCATCTCTGTTTCGACGGGACATTTGTCTGGGTTGCAAATGAAGCAGGCGGCACGTTAACCAAGATCAAGGCGCTGGATCGGAGCGTCCAAGGGAGCGCCACGGTGGTGACTCCGCGCGGAATGGCATTTGATGGAACCCATCTTTGGGTCTGTTCATTTGACGGCAACGCCCTGGTGAAGATCGATCCCGCCAACGGTTCTGTTGTTGGGAGCGTGGCCGTCGGGTCGCAGCCCGTGGAAGTGGTATTTGACGGGACCGATCTCTGGGTTGCCAACAGCGGCAGCAACAATGTCACGAAGATCGATACTGCCGGCGCGCTCATCGGGACTTACGCCGTTGAGAACCAGCCTTCGAGCATCGTCTATGACGGCCGCGCCATTTGGGTTGCCAACGCCGGCAGCAATACAGTGAGCCAGCTCGCGATCGGCACCGGCGCGCTCCTGGGCTCTTATCCCAGCGGCGGCACAACCCCAAGCGGCCTTGTCTTTGACGGGGTCAATATCTGGATCTCCAACAAGGGTGACGGGACGGTGAGCCGCCGGTGATCGGCATTTTCCTGGGGTGTTGCCCACAGGCTGGGATAGGACGGGCCTTTGGCCCTGCATTAGCGCTTAAATCGGGTATTGCATGCGCACCCGGAGAATGTAATCTTTGGGCGTTCGCGCAGCGATCCCTGCAACGCCATACGTAGCCCCCGTCACCCCAAACCTATGACCAGCTCTCTTCTCAAGAACCACATTCCATCCATTCTCGCTTCCGTCCTAGCGTTCACGCTCGTTCCGGTTTCAAACGGCCAAGTTGTCACTGTGCCGGTCGGGTTCGTGAAGTTTATCCCGGAACCCTCCCCGGATGGGACGGCCCGAAAATATACGGTCGGCTCGTTTCCCCTCCAGGGCGCGGCGAAATGGGCGGGGACGGTGAACCTGGAGCCGGTTGGCAACGCGATCGTCGGCACGAATGCGGCATGGGCAGGTTACGGGCCGGCTGCGGATGGATTCGTCACTCATGTGATCCGGTTTACCAGCGGTTTGGCACAAGGTCGGATTTTCCCGATCTCAGCCCTCACTAACGCGACGACAGCGACCGTGGTTCTCCCCCCGAGCGTCACGAATCTCGGCACCTCCGTGAATGCCGGCGATTCGTTCGAAATCGTCCCGGTCAATACATTGAAGAATGTGTTTGGTTCCACTGCCGCAACCGTCAAGCTTCAACAGTCTGCGGTCAAAGGCTCAGCGGATCTTGTTTATCTCTGGCATGACACAATCTGGATCGCTTACTGGTTCGACGGCACCCGCTGGATCAGTCAATACGAGGGATTCGCGGACATCGGGAATACCCCGATCCTTAGTGATGAAGGGATTTGGGTCGCCCGCCGTTCCACCGGGGCCATTGAATACACGGTATCGGGGACGGTGCCGATCCCGCCGAGTTTGTCGCTTGAAGTTCTGGGGGCATCGGGCCTGACCCGCAAATTCACGTTTGTGAGCAACCCGTTCCCGGCGGACATGACGCTAGCCGGTTTGAATTTCTCGACATTACCGAATTGGCTCACCTCATTAACGCAATCGACCGCGGACATTGTATATCGATGGAATGGCACGGCATGGATTGCATTTTGGCACAACGGGACGCAGTGGATTAACCAGGAGGACGAAGTGGGTTCCAGTAATAATACGCCGGTGCCGGCTGGAAGCGGAGTCTGGGTGGCGCGAAGGAGCCCCGCCCCGGCGGGTGAAACGGATTTTGCAAGCATCGTCCGGCCTTACTCATTGTAGTCGGGATCGGACTGAAAGGATTTAACTTCCAATGACAAAGTGGTTTCTCAGTAATTTATCGGTTCTGGCTGTTGGCATGGCCTTGGTGGCACCGGCTCTCGGACAACAGCCATACCACCTGCTTAACTCCAACACGACGCGCCTGATGGATAGAAGCGGGACATTGCTTGACAATGAAACCCCTACCGCGCCGCTTAATACCCAGGGTCAACTCATTCAGTTGGGCTACTTCGATGCAGCCACTGATGCCAGTTTATTCGCCGGAACTTTCCGTGTCCTGGCGCAGTTTTTAAGCGGCGACAGCGCAACTGGGATTGTTGATATCCCCAATGGCCGGATTGATTTAACCGTCCAGTTCGACACGGCGCTCCAGGCCACCAACTTTCCGGGCGGAGCCATGATGTTCAGTTACCCAGCCCTCAGTCCCTATCCGCTTGTCGGTGCCCCGCTGGCCATCCGCTGGTATGACGCGGATACCACAGCCGGCTTCTATAACTCGATGTCGGCCACCACATGGGATTGGATCAGTCCAACGGCATCTCCCGCTCCTTCCTTCGATCTGAATCCTGATGCCGGTTCGTTGCCGCCCCCCACCGGTCTTTCATTTGAAGCCAATAGCGCCCCGTTCATTGCGAGCATCCCGGAACCGACCGCGATTGGATATCTGCTCATGGTGATGCTAGCCGGGGCGTGGAAAGTCAGAATAAAGAAGTAACGTCCCGCCCATGGTTTCGGGTTCGCGACAAAACGCTGTCGCGACAAAACGCTGTCGCGGGGAAATTGTCGCCAACTCCTCTCACTTTACGGTTGCCGCCGTTCGACAGGGCGACAAAACTCAGCAACGTGCTTGGCTGGGTTTTGATAATCGCGGGATTGGATCTCGTGAAAGTAGAACCATCCGTAGCACACGGACAGCGAATGCCGCCCTGATGCGTCGTAAGTCGTTCTTAATCAACATATGCCGGTGTGGTGAAATGGCAGACACAACGGACTTAAAATCCGTTGAGGCGAAAGCCTCGTGCCGGTTCGAGTCCGGCCATCGGCACTTTTGGGAAGATTCGTGAGTGCGAATACGGACTCGATGGAGTTTTTGGGCAACGTTTCCGGAACCGGGTTGCGCGATGGGCCAGTCGTGGCGCGTAATGACGCCGTGCTGGGTCACTGCCGGGAGGGAACCAATTTGGAGGGCTGGATAAGATCGGTCCGATCCGACCGATCGATCTGATCTCCGACGTCCGAATGAGAAAGGGAATTGAGGACGATACCGACCTCCCTCCCTCACAGTCGTTGATAGATGATCTCCAAGGCCAGCACGCAATAGCTGGTGACAAGGACCGGGTCTTTTTCCATCCAACGCGCTGTGTCATTGACCCATGAGCCGTCGCCGTTCTGAAGATCGAGCAGCTTTTTAGCCACCATCGGAGCCCACTCGACCTTCTTGCCGTCGGCCATCACGAGGTGATCCACGCCCGACGCAGCCAGGCCTTTGACCATGAGATGGTAGTAGTAATAAAGGCCGGACCTGCCCATCCCGGGGTTCTCATCGAGAGAGAAGTTTTTCTGGAGCCAATCCATGGAAGCGACCACCCGTGGATCATCTTTTTTGAGGTCAGCATAAATAAAGCTAAGGAGTCCCGCATAACTCATGCTCCCATAACTGCGCAGGGCTTTCGGGCCGTCGGCCGGGTCGGCATTGCTGAATCCCGGGTAATAGACAAACCCGCCTTTGTCGGCAGGATTGGCACTCCCATTTGGATTATGGCTGGGCAGATTCTGGGTGCGGCTCAGAAACTCGATGGCGGCGTTCCAATTGAGGTCATCCTTGGTTTCGGCATTGGGCCGGGCGGCGCGAAAAGCGCGAAGGGCTTCAAGGGAGACAAGAGTGTTATCGAGGTCAGGATGCTGGCGTTTTACACTGACCCCAGTCGGGCCGTAGCCGATGCCGCCATCGAGCGATTCGTTGGCCATTCCTCTGGCTTGCTGGCCAATGATGAATTCGCGCGCCTTGATAATAAGCGGTTCGTCCTTTGGATCGTTGGTTTGGAGCAATGCCACCAATGAGAGCGACGTGTTGTAGTTGGAGAGCCCTTTTCCGTAGATGCCGCCATCGGGTTTGGCGTTGCTCCGGACGAATTCAAATCCCTTTTGGATGAAAGGCTCCTTGGTCCCCCTATATTTGCCGGTTGGCTCCCGTTGGAATGCCAAAAGAGCCAGGGAGGTCAGGGCTGGATGCTCGTCGCTTGACCAATAGCCGGCAGCGTTCTGCTGCTGCTTGAGAAAAGTGAGTCCCCGATCAATTCCAAGCTGCACCTCGTTCCGGAAGGAAACGTTCTCCTGCTTTCGGGGCAAAGGTTCAGCCGCGATCGGCATGACTGCGAGGGAGACAGCGAGTGTTTTGGCACGCGATGCCGATTGGAATGTTGCCAATCCAGCGGCCAGCGCGAGTGTGATTGAGGCGGCAAGGGCAACGGGGAGTAATTGTTTTCTCATGGGGATTTGATTGGTTCGAGTTTGATCGTGAGTTGCAGCTCTGTCTTTACGGGCGGAATGGCCAGTGACTCCGCCATCCCGGGGCCGACACCCTTGGCTCCCAAGAGGAGCCTGGCGAACATGAATCCACGAGAAAGGCGCGATGCGGAAATCATGATGGATTGGAAACTCTCTGGAGGGAAACGGGGGACGCAACCTAAAGCATAGGTCGGCAAATCAAAAAGAGAAAAACTGAACGCCGGGGTGCGCCCCGTCAACGCCTGAACTGAACAAGGATTTGTCGTGAAGATCGCGAGATCAAGATCAGTTGTCTTTCATTGTCGCGGGATTGTGAGATGCAAAGCGCCTTGCGGTTAATCCAAGCGCATCAAACCGGAGGGCGGCTGAGGGGACAGAGACTTAGCCCGAATATTTCACACATAAAGCTGGCAGAGCGTCGAAAATTCACGTAACATCTTGGTGTGGAACATCTTATAAATCATGAGGACAATGCGGG
>JAYUPM010000004.1:0-2277 GCA_043760145.1 Spartobacteria bacterium | reverse complement strand
CCCGCATACAGCTTCGCCACCACATCGCCCGCCCGCTTGTTGCCGGCCCCAATCACCGTGAACGGCGGTTCCCTGAAGTCTTTCACCGCTGTGGTTTCCCGCATGAACTCCGGGTTCATGCAAACGCCGAAATCCACTCCACATTGCTTGCCTGAACTTGTTTCAAGCGCGGGGATGATTGTTTCCTCCACTGTGCCGGGAAGGACTGTGCTCCGGATATTGATTACCACATAGGATCTAGTCGTCTTGAGCAACTCACCTATCTGGGCCAGCACACGCAGCATCTGGCTGAGCCCGAGACTCCCATTCCCATTGCTTGGCGTCCCAACACACACCAACACCAGTTCTCCAAGCATTTGCGCCCGGGTCCGGACACGCAGGTGGCCCGTCTTCACGGCCCGGCTGATGATCTCCTCCAGTTCCGGCTCGATGATCGGGCTCTTCCCTGAATTCACCATCGCAACTTTTGTTTCGTCAAGATCCACCCCAGTAACGTCATGGCCGGCATCCGCAAGGCAGGCAGCCGTCACGCACCCAACATATCCAATCCCATATACCGTAATTTTCACGTTATTAGCCCTCGTCTATTGTTTACCATCCCGCGGTTTCCACCTGCAATCAGGCACGGCTCTTATTGAATACCACGGAAACATTGGCTTTCACTGCCGAAAGGTCGGCATACGCCCGCTTGACTGCATCCCGATCGCTGGCCTCCGCTTCAATAACCAGCACAACACTGTCCATGAATCCGGCCATCGTTAAGGTCGAACTCGTCTGTTCCATGGGCGGCATGTCAAAGACAATGTAATCATACTCACTGGCTTTGAGGCGCGGGATCAACTCATAGAATCGCTTGGGAATGATTTGAGTGTTCTCCCCATTCGGCACCGCGTTGGCCACGTATACGTTTCCTTCGGAGGGCGCATTGGATCCGCTCCCTTCCAATGCGTCGGCGAGCGAACAAACCGGTGTGCCGCTGAAGAACGGATGAACCGCATCCTTCCTCGCGTTCATGTCTACGAGAAGCACCTTGCCATCGCCTGTCTCGGAAAACGCCGCCGCCAGTCCGCTTGCCAGGGTCGATGCTCCCGCCCCGTGTGCACATCCAGTCACACCGATTAGCTTCGGCTTTTGTCTCATTCTATTTAGCTCAAAGAACAATATCACCCGGTCCCTTATCGCCTCGGCAAACGAGCGAATGAAATGATCGCTTTCCCATGGCTCGATCCGGCGCCCGCTTCCATCGCGCCGCACCTCCTGCATTTCCCAACTGGCAGTATGGTCAATGGCCTGGATTGATTTGTTCTTGAAATATGGGATTGCGAGCAGAAGCGGGATTTTCAGGCGCGTTTCCAACTCCAACGGTCGCTTCACTGTCTTGTCCAGGACAAGATCGATGAACATTGCAAGAAACACCCCCATGAGCACCCCGCCGCTCGCAAGCCCCGCAACCACCTTCTTCAACTTCTCTGTCGCCTGCAGCGCCGGCGACGGCTTCTGCACCACGCTGATATTCGGCATCTTGGATGGATCCAATGCCTCGTCGATTCGCGCCCGCTCAAGGCTCGATCCGAAATGCTTGTAGCTTGCCTCATCAATCTCTTTCTTCCTGTCGAGCTCGGCAATGCGGGGACCCATCTCGGAGAGCGTTTCGGCTTGTTCCTTGAGTTTGCTGAATTGCGCCTGGAGCATCTCTGTCTTTGCCTGGATCCCTGCAAAGCGCGCCCGCTCAAATGCGAGATTGGGTTGCTGGTTGTTCGGATTACTCCCGGTAAATGGGACAATCTCCGCGATTTCGGGATTGGCTTGCTCCAGTTCACGGACCGTGTGTTGCAACTGCGCGACCTGGGCTTGGTGGATCTTTACCACCCGGTTTTCGGGTGTGAACCTCGCGAGCAGTTCCAGTTCGCCCTGCCTGAGTTGGGCCAACCGGATCACCAGCGCCTGGTATCTCTGAACCCCCTGGTCATTGGCGTTGCGCACCGGCACCTTCAATTGGCCGCTGTTTCCACCGCCTTTGACAAAGGTCTTTTCGATCTCCGTGATCCTGGCGCCCTGTTCCGCTCGCTCCACTTCCGCCGCCCGCAACGCGTATTGGCTCCTCGCCAGTTCCGCATCGAGGCTCGCAGTGCCTCCCGCCAGCGAAATAATCCCCGCTTTCGCCTTGAGTGTCCTGGATTCCTTTTCCGTCTGGTCAAGGCGGGTCCGCACCTGGTCCGTTTCGCGGGAGACAAACTCGAATGCCCCGGCCGATCGGTGCACATCAAGATGCTTTTC
>JAYUPM010000003.1:0-5581 GCA_043760145.1 Spartobacteria bacterium | reverse complement strand
CCGCGCGCCATGGAGTCGGAATGGTTAAGCGGCACCTCTGGGAGAGCGTTGATGATTCGATCACGAGTCCCATTGAAAAAGCGGAGCTCCATGCGCGGGTTGAGATTCTCCTGCGGGCCCGAAGCCTGAGCAGGGAGAACCTTGGATTGCTCCGACAACTCGAAGGGGAATTGGAACTCGCCGCCCATGTGCAAACCGACTTGCTGCCAACCCGGCTCCCGGTTTTGCCAGGATTTGAAATCGCCGCGCGCAGCATCCCGGCCCGGGAGGTGGGTGGCGATTTTTACGACTGGCAGCAAACCCGTCCAGAGACGCTCGTTTTTACTGTGGGCGATGCCATGGGCCGGGGCATGTCGGCGGCGCTTTTGATGGCAACCGTGAGAGCCGCGGTGCGCACAGTGGCGGGTTTGCATAGTCCGGCCTCCGCGCTCGAACTGGTCCGATCGGGCCTCGAAGCCGATCTCGTGCGCACGTCGGGTTTCGTCACGCTTTTTCACGGCCAACTCGATGGTCCCACGCGCCGGCTCAGCTTCGTGGATGCCGGGCACGCACATCTTTTCGTCCGCCATCCCGATGGTTCCTCTGAAGACCTCCAGCCACGCAGCCCTGCCATTGGGATTCCCTTGGGAAAACCATTTAAGGAGGGGACGTTCACGTTCGCTCCGGGCGATGCCCTGATCGTTTACACCGATGGCCTTATTGACGCCGACCCCGACCTTGCTCTTGATCATTCCGCCATGGCTCAGCTTCT
The DNA here is from genome assembly GCA_043760145.1 of Spartobacteria bacterium. GTDB lineage: Bacteria > Verrucomicrobiota > Verrucomicrobiia > Chthoniobacterales > Chthoniobacteraceae > CAIURC01. The sequence goes on along the minus strand of JAYUPM010000003.1, from coordinate 4,830 downwards.
CGAATCCAGTGAGAATGCCGGGGAAATGGTGGAGCGACTCCTTGCCATCGCCTCGGTCCCGGACCCTGAGTTTGAGGACGACGTGACGGTTGTGGTTTTGCGCTGTCTTCCCTGATCTCCCTCGTCCTCGAAAAACGTTGGTGGACCCGGAACCCAGAAACAGGAAGAGTGAGAGTGAGAGTGAGAGGAAGACCTTCCAATCCCCCCTTTGATTCCTTTCCACCTGCCCATGACGGCCTCCGTCGCACCCACCCCAACGCTCACTCCACCCCCCTCCCTTCCACCGCGTCCCGCCCGGATGCCTGGTTTGGACGGCATCCGTGGACTCGCGGTCCTGCTGGTGTTGCTCGACCATGCCAGCGATGCTGAGATGCGTTTTTTTCCGGGGGCCGACCTCAACCGTGCCGGCAAGTATGGCGTATATCTTTTCTTTGTCCTGAGCGCCTTTTTGCTTACGCGGCAGCTTTCCATTTTGCCGGCCCAGGAATTGATCAAGGCGCAAACGTGGATTCACTATTCAATCCGGCGGTTCCTCCGGATATTCCCACTCTATGCAGTCGTCCTATTGGCATATCTGCTGATGCACAAGCTCCAGGCGCATCAGTTGCTCACCCATCTCCTGTTGCGCGACGGAATCAATCAGTTTTGGAGCATCCCGGTCGAGGTGAAGTTTTACTTGGTCCTGCCATTCGTCGCAATCGCCTGTTTCTGGGCATGGCCAAAACATTGGGGCGCAGGCCTGGCTGCCGGGCTGGGTGTGGTTGCTATCTGTCTCGGGCTTTTTGCTATCGAACAGAGTTGGTCTCTTGAAAAATCCGTCTGGCTCTCAACAAATATCGCCCCGTTCATCATTGGATCACTGGTCGCAATCGGCTCTGGCAATCTAAGCCGCAATCCGGTGTTCCAGGGCAAACTGGCATGGGGATTCGAACTAGCCGGGTCCGTTGCACTCCTCACCATACTTGCGCGGATTCCAGCAATCCACGACCTGCTGTTTGTGGCAAGATCTTCGGTGGGCAAGAAATTCGATCCCATCGTGTGCGGCGTGCTCTGGAGCGTCTTCCTGCTGGGAGTTCTGCATGGGAAAGGTTATTGGAACCGCGTGATGCAATGGAAGCCGTTGCGTTACCTTGGACTGATCAGCTTCAGCGCCTATCTCTGGCACAGGAAATTTCTTAATGATGTCGATGACGTGCCGCTCCCAACGCTTGGGCGTTTGCTTCTCTATCTTGCCATCGTCATCGCGGTCTCGAGCGTCTCTTATTTCCTCGTCGAACGGCCGCTGGCGGGGCTGGCGAGGAAGTTGACTCGGAGGGGCTGCTTCCAGCTGCCCCCTCTGCTCTGAGACATAGAATGAAAAGGTTTTGCCTAATCGGGGCGGTGATCGGCCTCCAGCTGGCCGCAGTCCAGGCAGCTGAAACATTTCGCGCGCCTTCCGGGGCATTCACGATTACCCAAATGCGGAACGAAGACTGGGAGGAAATAATCCATTTTCGGGATTCAAAGCGCCCCTCAATCATGCTCCAGGGAGATTCTTGTAACGCAGTGAAACCGCATCGGGGCGGTCCCTGAGTTTGGGGTTCTTGCCATTTCCCACTGTTGCCGTATCGAACCTCCTATTGTAATGTGTCCCCATGAGCGGCACCGCACTTCTAAACAAGTTTAAGAGCGAGGTTGGGTTGACCCCGGTTCCCGGAACTTCCAATGTCCACGTTATTCAGCCAAGGTTCCCGAAACCTGCCGAGCACGAACAGCCACAGATGACCGACGCTGAGTGGGACAAGTTCGAGGCTGATATTCATCAGGCCTTTGAGCAACTTCCGTAGGCGTGCCTTATACCGACTTCATCGCGGACACGAGCGCGGTGGTGCGCCGACTCCGAAACGACCCTGCGGTGGAGCCATTCTTCACCGGCAAGCGCTTTGCCATTACGTTTGTTACCCTCGCCGAGTTGAGCGTCGGCGTCCTCAAGGCTGACCGTCCAGAAGCCGCGTGGAGGCGAGTGCTGGAGGTCTTGCGCGAGGTTGAGATGTTCGTGATTTCCGATCTCACGCCGCTGATTTATGCCGGCGTATACCGTGACTTGGAGAAGCGTGGATCGCTTATACCGATTAATGACATTTGGATCGCCGCGGTTTGCATCGAAGCGCAGCTTCCGGTGCTCGCACGCGACTCGCATTTTCATCGCGTCCCCAACCTCACGGTCATCAACTGCTGACGCAGCGCATCAATCGGACTGCTCCAAGAGCGATTGCTTCCGAATTTTCGCCTAATTCACCCCAAATGCCATGATCCGCATTGCGTGCCCGGCGCTCTTTGTCCCGGCTGTGATCTGCGTTGCAAGTTCCCGGGCAACATTCACCGAGGAGACGGCGTAGTGCGTGACAACCGCTTCATGCGCTTCAATGGGAAGAGGCGTCTTATTCTCGTGCAGGGTCTTGATCATCCCCTCGTTCACAAAATACGTAACCACGATATCCATCCGCGGATTATTCAGGCGCGCGTGCCGGATGATCCCTTCCATTCCACGGACACATTTCTCCCGGGCATGATGCCCATCCTGGTCATCGTTTACGGCGAACTCGACGAAGAGCAGATCGATCGGGCCTTTTGATAGAATATCTGACTCGAGCCGAAACGCGCCGGTCGTTGAAGTAGTTGATGAAATTCCGGCATCGACGAATTTGAAGGCCGTTTTGGGGAACCGTTTTTTGAGGAACTCGCCGACCAATGGGCGATAACCATTCATCTCGGTGATTGAACCGCCCATGAATGCAACGGTTCCTTTTTTTTGAGTCTCGAATTGGTGGCGGGAGTTATCGAGAGTCCCGCGGAGATTGAGAGAGGGAGATAGATCGTTGCCTGCAGCCAATCCGAGTCCGGAGAGAAAAAGAAAAAGCGAAAAGCGAAAAGCGAAGAAGCAAAAGCGGAAAGGGGAGAAGAAAGCAGGGAGGTTGTAGGCCGAGACGTTCATAGGGTGCCGCGGAGATTGGCAGCGCGTCCCTACGTAAGCACGCTTTTCCAATATTATCGTCCTCGTCCTCGAAAGATTAGAAGATAGGTCTTATAAGTCCCATAAGTCCCATAAGTCTCATAGGGAAATGAAGGATGAAGGACGAGGACGTTCAATAGCCCTAAAAGCGAAGTTGCGAGCTGACGACGAGGTTCGTGCCGGGCTCGTTCAAACCGGAGCCATGGGTGCGATAATCTTCGTTTGTGAGGTTTTCGATGGCAGCGGTGAGACGCCATTGCGGGGTCACATTGCAGCCGGCGCGGACAGTGAACACATGGTAACCGCGGGTGCCGCCGGGGGGAATCCGTTGGGTGTTGTTCATGTCGCCGGGGGAGAGCCTGTCCTGATTGTTGGCGAACTGCGCGGTCCCTTCAATGAACCAGCGGTCGTCGGTTGAATCCCAGCGGAGCCCGACAAGGCCGCTCAGTGGCGGAATCCGATCGGCGGGTTGCTCCTGGAGCTGGGAACCGACCACCGTGTCGAGTTCGCCCTCGGTCCATGTGAGGTTTCCATAAAGCCGGAAGCCGTTCCAGAACCGCCATTCCGCGCCGATCTCCACGCCATGGATGTATCCGTCACCGAAATTCGCTCGCGTCACTTCCGGTGCCCCGTCGATCAGACGACCCGTCGGGAACCGAACGATCTGGTTATCGATAAGAGTATAGAAATATGCGGCGTAAGCTTCGATCCCGAGATGCGGGGCCCGGACTTTGGTGCCGAGTTCAAAGGAGGTGAAATGCTCGGAGTCCAGGTCATTGGCGGGCGTCTCCTGTTCACCGGAGCGGGCGAGTTCGAAACTGGTGAAGTCGGACAAATTGGGGGCGCGAAAACCTTGCGAGACGCCTCCGAAGAAATTCCAGTCACGCGCCATATCGAGTCGAAAACGGAGGCTGCCGGTGAAGCCATCGAAGCTCTTATCGAGATTCCGGAAACCGACGGCATCAGTTGGGTCGGGATCAATCTTGGAGCCGCTGGCTCTTGCCTGGGCCCACGAGTATCGGCCGCCGAGCGTGATCTCGAGGGGTTCCCATGGCCGGAATTGGTCCTGCACGTAAATGCCGAGAAGGTCGTAGCTTGAGTCGTCGGCCACCGGCCCGCGCGAGCGCAAGCTGCGGAATGAGCCATCGGCATTAAAATCGCGGCCGTGGCTTTGGACTTCATCGTGGTAATACTCCATGCCGTAAGTCCATGTGCCAATCGGGCTTGGGCTCTGGAAGGCGAGGAGCACGCCATATTGGTCATCCTCAAATCCAGTGATCTCGCGTCGGCCGTTGTCGCCGCGAAGGCGGTCCTGCTCTTCGGTCTGCCTGTGAAATGAAAGGCTCAGCCGGACACTATCAAGCCACGGGGTTACTTCGCGCAGCTCGGTCTGGACATAGGCCAGCTCGCGCTTTTGATCCAGATCGCGCTGCAGGTCGGTGCCGATCACACTCCCATCGAAACTTTTCCCAAATACTGTTGCGTGCGTGCGCGGGACGTTATTCTGCTCGGTCCGATAGAATGCCGCAGTGATGTCCACGTCCTTGTTTGGCCGAATGAAGAACTTCACATCGCCATTGACCTCGTCATAGCCGGTTTTGGGCATATCCCCGATCACATCGCCGCCACGAAGGTCGCCAAACTCTTTCCACGTCACCCCGCCAAGCACCCCGACGTGCGGAGTCAGCGCCAGCCCGAACTCGCCGCGGGCCGTGTGTGAATTCTCAGCACTCGCGTATCGATAATAGGCGCCCGGATGAAAAGCGAAACGATCTGGCTGCTCGATCGCTGTGGTTTTGGCGTCCGAAACTGCCTTCCCGTCGTGTGACTTCGCTGCG
>JAYUPM010000002.1:0-5597 GCA_043760145.1 Spartobacteria bacterium | reverse complement strand
AACTCTCGAGATCGGAATCCTTTTCTCCCGCTAGGGGATAACGAGCGTCCAATAGATCGGAGACCCGATCCTTGAAGATCGTCCCGAAGTCGAGGATGCTGCCGATCGAGCTTCCGGGAGCGAGTCCGGTCAGTTGTTCGTTAAAGGCGCCGAAATTATCCAAGGCGATGATGACATCGCGCAACTGATCGACTCCTGTCTCGATCAGCACCTCCTCGGCCAAGGTGATGTCCTGGGCGGCGAAAAGTATGCGGCCTTCCAGAGGCTGGAGTTCAAGCTTGCGGCGCTTGGAATCACCGGATGATTTACGGGGAGGCGTGCTGAAAATGTGTGGAGCCATAATAAAAATACTTTCTGGGTGGGCGACGGCGAAAACTGGACTGGACCGCGGGCGCGGCGACTCTCCCATCCCAACGCGAACCGGTCAACCCCGATTTGGAATATTTATCAACTTTTAGAAACGGGGTTGTGCCCGATCTGGTATTCCAGTAAGTGCCACACCCCAACGGGTCGTCTTTTCGTTCCCATCAACCTTCGACCGACCGCCAAATTTTATGCCCAAAACACCGCAAACCGCCGCTCCGAAATCCTCCCAAAACGTAACGATCAGCCTGAGCGACATCGCCGTCCGCTATTTTGCGGCGCTCCAGCATGTCTTTGATATTGGGGCATTTCTTATCGAGGGAACCCGCAACGTTTCCGAAAAAGGATATGACGATACATGCCGGAGTGCCCGGTTTACCCCGCTCCAGAAAGTGCATTCCGGGTTCGACAAGGCGAAGGGTGAAAGCGAACGGTGGCTTCTGCGCAACCTGCTCTCCGAATCGATCGGGATGATGATTCCTTTCCTTGAAGATTGCCGGAGCATCTGTTCAATCGCCGAGCTCCAGGCATCCGAAAACATGATGGAGCCCGGGAAAGTCCAAAAAATCGTGACCCAGGATCGCCGCACATTTCTGAAGCTCGATTTTCCGGGAAAACTTGGGCACCTTGATGAGACATTCGGAGTAGGCTCAGCCCTTGCCCCGAACGTGATCGGCCTGATCCGCCTCGGCAATTGCCTCGCTGCAAGACGCGGCGTAGTTGGGAAGGAAGACCTTACCAACGAAACAGCGCTTGCCTTCGACCTGGTTGCCTTGGAAGCCGTCCCAGCCCCGCCAGATGCGTCCGGCCAAATTTCTAATCGGATGCTTCCCAAGTTTAAAAATATCCCAAAAAGCTTCGCGAACGGCTCCACGGTGGAATTGGCTCACGAGGATCATCTAAACGCCATCGCCACCATCTCCGCCTTTGTCCATACCGTTCTCCAGTCCGTGCAACGGCATGTTGAAAAACTGCAAAAATCGAAGAGCGCTTAAACGTTCAGGTCAGGTTTGGAATACTATAGATGCAGGTTGACCATGCAGCAAAAGAGGTCCAGGACGCCTTGGACAAACTTGAGGGACTCCGGGTTTTCCGGGGGGCTCCGGCTCAATTCTGGCCGGAGTTTCTTCAGGTCGCGCTCTCAATCGGTGGATCCGACGAAACGATCCTGATCCTCCGGGAGCGGATTGGCGAAGAAGCGGGGCCATGGCGCGAGGCATTCTGCTGGCCGCCAGAAAGTGAATTGCTCGAAGAAATTCGTTCCACCCCAGGCGAACTTGAGCGACTCGGGGCCATCGCGGAATCCAGCGGCAGCGCCCTTTCACGGGACGGCCAGTTTCTCGCGGTCCGGGTCACCTCTGGCGAACCGCAGCGCTCGCTCTTATTGATTGTCCACCTCCGCGATGGCAGCGATCCGGGCGAGATGGCCACACGGCTCCGGCTCGTTGGCGATGCCCCGCTCATTTTCCAACTCGGGCGCGGCATCGACCAGGCCCTTCAGGATTCCAGCCGGTTCGCCATCGTCCTCGATCTCCTTGTCCTGCTCAATGCCCATACCCGCTTCATCGGCGCGGCAATGACACTGTGCAATGAACTCGCCACCCGGTATCGCAGCGACCGCGTCAGCCTCGGCTGGATCGACAACGACTATGCCCGCGTCCAGGCGCTCAGTCATATGGAAAAATTTGAGCGCAAGATGGCCTCCATCCTCGCCCTCGAATTGGCCATGGATGAAGCAGTCGACCAGGACGATGACGTTATTTTTCCTCCCCCTCCCGATTCCAATCTCGTCTATCGCGATCATGAATTGTTTGCAAAAGACCAGGCCTCCGGCCATCTCGTGTCGCTCCCGATCCGCCTGGATTCAAGGGTGGTTGGGATTCTGACCCTGGAACGGACGACCTCTGAATTTACAGCGCATGACCTTCAGGTGCTTCGGCTGTTATGTGATCAGATGGCGAGGCGCCTTGAGGAATTGAAGCGCCTTGACCGGTGGTTTGGGGCGCGCCTGCTTTCTTCAACGCGGGACTGGGCAAAGCGCCAACTCGGCCCTGAGCACGCTCTTCTCAAATTGGGTGCCATAATCGGGCTGGTTCTCCTCGTTGTTTGCTCGCTCATCCGTGTCGATTACCGCGTCGAATCCCCTTTCCTTTTGCGGGCCGACATTCTCGCGCAGGTCCCCGCCCCCTTCGATGGGTTCCTCGATGAAGTCCATTATCGATTGGGCGATCCAGTCCGCGCCGGACAACCGCTTCTCTCCCTTGATACTCGCGATCTCCTGCTCCAGGAAGCTTCCGGAATCGCGGAGCACGAACGCCATCTTGCGGAAGCCCAAAAGGCTGAGTCGGCTGGAGACGCAGCGCAGATGCGGATCGCCCGGGCATCGGCCGAGGAAGCCCAGGTGAAAATAGACCTCGCCCGGTATCGTTTAAAACAGGCAGCCGTGCTGGCTCCATTTGATGGATTCGTCGTTGAAGGAGAGTTGCGTGAACGTCTTTCCGCGCCGCTTAAACAAGGCGAGGTCCTGGTAAAAGTAGCGAAGATCGAGGCGATGTATGCGGAACTCGCAATGCCAGAGCGCGATATCCATGAGATCAAGCCGGGGCAAACTGCAGAGATCGCGTTTTCAAGCCGGCCCCAGTTTGGATTCCCAGTCCGGATAGATGCGCTCGAACCGGCAGCCCAAGTCCGCGACAATGCCAACGCTTTTATTGTCCGCGCTACTTTCCTCGCCCCAAATGAATCATGGTGGCGTCCCGGCATGACCGGCATTTGCAAGGTCTCCACCGGCAAACGCAACCTCCTCTGGATCTTTACCCACCGCACCGTCGATTTCCTGCGCCTTTATCTCTGGTGGTAAAAAATGGCGTCCGAAACTTTCAGTGAACATTGGCACCGAGTCTGCCATCAGCGGGTCGCGTTGAGGCCGACGGTGCAGACCCGCAAACAATTTTTCCGCGGGGAAAAATGGTTCGTTGTTATTGATCCATTAAATAACAATTTCTTCCGAATCACCCCCGGCGCGCATGAATTCCTATGCCGGCTCGGGCATGGGGCGACTGTGGACGAGGTGTGGCATCAATGCCTCAAACGCGACCCGGATGGGGCACCCGGCCAGAATGAAGTCATCCGCCTTCTCTCCCAGCTTCATCTCGCCAATTTATTGCGCGGCGATATTCCACCCGATAGCACGCAGCTTCTGGAGCGTTACTCCAAGCGGCGCCGCAAGGAATTCCGCTCATTTTTCAGCCTGGTTTCATTGCGATTTCCATTGCTCGATCCGGACCGGTTTTTGGTCCGGACGCTGCCATTTGTGCGGTGGTTGTTTGGACCTGTGGGGCTGATTCTTTGGCTCGCGGTTGTGGGCGGGGCAATCAAGGTGGCAATGGATCATTTCGATTCGCTCCAATCGCAGACCGAGGGGATTCTGGCACCCGGCAATTTAGTGCTGCTCTTTTTGTGCACGATCGTGATCAAGGGGATCCACGAATTTGGCCATGCGTTTGCGTGCAGGGCCATGGGAGGTGAAGTGCATCAAATGGGTGTCATGCTCATTTATTTCAGCCCGCTTCCATACGTTGACGCCACCTCAAGCTGGGCTTTCCGCAACAAATGGAAACGGATCCTGGTCGCCTCGGCCGGAATGATTGTGGAGCTCTTTATCGCCGCCCTCGCAGTTTATATCTGGGCCGCCACCGGCACCGGGACCCTCCATTCCATCGCATACAACGTCATCATTGTCGCCTCCGTCACCACGGTTCTTTTCAATATCAACCCGCTCCTGCGCTTCGATGGATACTACATCCTGGGCGATATCCTCGAAATGCCCAACATGCAGATGCGGGCCACCCAGGCACTTAAAAACTTGTGTGAACTTTATCTCTTCAAGTGCGCCCCCGGGCCCGAAGTCGCAAAGACCCGCGGCGAATTAATCTTCCTCATCAGTTACGGAATCCTGAGTTGGGCCTATCGGCTCGTGCTGGTTTGGGGAATTACTCTATATGTCAGCACCCAATTCCTGCTCCTCGGTGTTATCATGGCTTTTGGCTGTATCTATTCCATGACGATCCTACCCCTATGGAAGCTCGCTGCTTATCTTCATTCCTCGCCTCAACTGAGCCGACGCCGGACACGCGCCGTCCTGGTCACTGCCGGCCTGTTCTCTTTCATCCTCGGGTTTCTTCTTTTAATCCCAATGCCAAACAGGTTCCGGGCCCCGGGAATTTTACAGGCCGACGAATACAGCAAGGTATTTACCCAGACCCCCGGCAACCTTGTGGAGATCATTGTGCCTTCGGGGAAAGTGGTGCGCAAAGGCGAACCACTGCTTCGTTTTGAAAGCAAGGAGCTTGAACTCGAGCTCGCTGCAACCGAGGCCGAACTGGCGCGGGCGATCGCCCAGGAGGAACAGGCCCTTGAAAAAAATGCGGCGGGCCTCGGTCCAATGAGAAGCCGCCGCGTTGCAACCGAAAAACATCTGGGAAAGTTAAAGGAGCAACAGAAAGGATTGCTCATTACCGCAGGCCACGATGGCACCTGGGTCTCACCCCGGATCGAAGATAACAAAGCCCAATGGTTCCCACGCGGCCAGTTACTCGGACAATTGCTTGAAGACTCACAGTTTCGTTTTACCGCAGTCATTTCGCAGCAGGAAGCAGCGAGCCTCTTTACCGACCATGTCCGCGGAAGTCAGGTCCGTATCGTTGGCCAGCCAAATGTCACCATTGAAGTCGATTCACTCAACGTAATCCCGGCCCAGCAAGAGCTCCTTCCTTCCTCTGCCCTCGCATGGGAAGCCGGCGGAGAGATCGCCACTTCCTCAAAGGATCCGGCCCGGGCAGCCGAGTCTTTCTATGAATTGCGCGCCGCCCTCCGCCCCAACCAACGGGCTCAGTTTTTGCATGGACGCTCGGGAAAAATCCGGCTCGATCTCGATCCTGAACCGCTCTTGTTTCAAGGATACCGCAAACTGCGCCAGCTCTTGCAACGCAACTACCAGGTCTAATGCCAGCAACAACTGAGCATCATCGCACGGCTGTCTCGAAGCCTGGCAGGATTCATCACGGCCTGGATGCCGTTGTGTATGGATTAATGGGGAACTGGGCGCGACGCCCGGTCCTGCTAAAGAACCTGAAGGAACGCGGCGAGTTCGTCCACCACGCCGCTTCACAACTCACTCATCTCAGTGATCGGGTTCTCCGCGAACGACTCAACGTATCCCGCCTCCATATCCG
>JAYUPM010000001.1:0-5636 GCA_043760145.1 Spartobacteria bacterium | reverse complement strand
TCCGAGCTGGGCATGGCGTGTTTTTTCTGGATTTGTTCGCGGGACCAGCGGGGGACAGGCGGGTCGTGGTTACTCGCAGTGTCCACGGATTATGGGCTGCCACTCTCAAATATTGGTCATTCCCCCTGTCCCCACATCTGGTTATCTGTGGTTAAAAAGTTCTCCTCTGTGGGATGGCTGTGAGTGGTCTTCTCAAGGCTGCCCGTCGAACTTGAAGAGGAACAGCTCTGCCCGATTCGCGTCGGGATAATAAAACTTGATTGCCCCATCGTGGCCCTCGAGATCCCGGGGCATGGCGCGGCTTGCCCGCCGGCTATGAATCTGATGAATGCCCAACTCGTTGCGCGCATAAATCTCGCCCCAAATTTCCATCCGATGCGCTTCGCGGGTTTTGGCGATGAGCATGTCTGCGAGCGCGTGGGGCTCATAAAAATCAAATGAGACACCGTGTTCGATCGCGGCGTAGTCAAGGCCCGGGGCTTCCTCAATCACAACACCGGGCATCTCCACCCAGCTGGAGCTGATGATCCCCACTCGGACTCGCGCTTCGAATCCCGCGTTCCGGCTGTATCGCGAAAGGGTGTTCACCGCCGCCGTGATCCGCCCGTATCTGCCCACAACGACTTCAATCAGCAGGTGATCGATTTTTGTAAGGTCTTCGTCCGACTCAAGCGCAGCCGAGTATGGGATCCCAACGATTCGGAAAAAGCCCGGGCGCGATAACCGGACCCGCTCAACGAGAAGCACACGGGGGTCTGTCCTATGAGGCATTCCGCTTTGTGCCAGTAACAGAGCGGCCAGAGCGCCCGCGTTTGGCTTTATCGAGATCGGTGCGGTGCTCGATTTTTTCGACCCTGCCATGCTTGAAATACTGGGCTTTCAATGCGGCGTATTGGGCGTCGCGCGAATCGTAGAGACGCTTCGGTTTGCGCGGCGCCGCTTTGCTCAATGCGTAAGAGGTGATCAGCGGGAGGGTGATCGTCGAGTCCGCGTAACAGACCACGCAGGCCGGCAAATTGTCCGGGTCGATCTTTCCCCAACTCACCGCCTCGGCTGGAGTCGCGCCACTCAGCCCGCCTGTATCAGGACGGGCATCGGTGCATTGCAGAAAATAATCGTGCCCGCGTTCCTCGATCCCCATCACCTCCTGGATCTGCGGCTCGGTCTGCAAAATGAAATTCTTGGGCGATCCGCCCCCGAGGATAAATACACTCGATGTGGCGCCCTTGGATTTTGCGTCATAAACGATGGCCGCGGTCTGGTTGACATCGCGGTTGACGTCGATCAGCAGCTTGGAATCACGGAGCGCCATCGCCGCGACATTCATCCCAATGGAACTGTCCCCCGGCGAACTCGTAAAAATGGGCACTCCATGCTGATAGGCGGCGCTTAGGACGCTGGTTTCCTTGATCCCCAGCTTGCGTTCCCGTTCGTGCACGTAACGGCCAAGGAGATAATGGAACTCGTCGGTCGCCATTGTGTGCTGGAATTCCGGGCCCTGGATCACTTCGCGGACAAACGCATCTGTATCGAGAAGGACATCGTAATCAAAGAGGACATCGTAGATCCGGATGATCCCATCGCGGCGCAGATCGACATCATTGAGGAAGGGCGAGCCCGCATAGAGTTCCATGCCCAAGCCGTAATGAAGGTCGTGATAAAGGTTGGCGCCGGTGGAGATGATCCAGTCAACGAAGCCGGCTTTCATCAGCGGCACGATCGCGGCGCGTCCGAGGCCAGCTGGGGTCAATGCCCCAGTCAACGACATGCCGACAAGCCCATTGCCAGCGATCATTTTTTCCGTGAAGAGCCGGCATCCTTCCGCAAGCCGGCCCCCATTGTAAGCTTTGAATGTGGTGTCGATGAGATCGGCCACACGCATATTCTTTTTGATCGGCTCCGGGAGCAGCAGCGGGAACTTCTTGTTAAGCGAACTCATGAGAGCGCGGGACGCTAGCGATTGGCCGGGACCGCCGCAAGGCCAGAGGGAGCAGAAAAAACCTCAGACCAAAAGGGTGCGTGGAGGAGATTGAAAAATATCGATTGTTCTCTTTTACCCAGGGGTAGGTCTTTTCCCCGAAATTAGTTGCCCTCAGCCAGCCCGCCCCGCCCGATATTGTATTGTATGGGGAATGCTAGTTTGGCGGAGATGGAGTTGGGCGCGGGCCTGAAACTCACTGACGAGGAGCTCATGATTGGGGTGCAGGAACATCACCCCGAGGCGCTGGCTGTGATGTATGATCGCTATAGTGCCGTCTTACGGGCAATCATTTTGCGGATCGTCCACAACGATGCTGAGGCTGATGATCTGCTGCAGGAAATCTATATGGAGCTCTGGAATCACGCCCGCAATTATTCCAGCGACAAAGGTAAACCGCTCGGCTGGATGGTGACTCTTACCCGCCGCCGATCCATCGATCGACTCCGCAAACGCCAGAGTTATGCCCGGGCCGAGGAACGTCTCCAGCGCGAAGTCGAACAGCAGCCCGATGCGTGGGTCCATAATACCGTGGAGGCGGAGATTGAGTCCTCCGATCTGCGAAAGATGTTGCATGAAATCATGGACTCGCTCCCTCCGGCCCAGCAACAAGCCATCGAACTCGCTTACTTTGAAGGAATGAGCCAGCGCGAGATTTCCGCCCACACCCGCATCCCATTGGGGACGATCAAGACCCGGCTGGAGTTGGGCCTGAAAAAAATCGCGGATGGGCTCGGAAGGCTAAGCGGGGAGTTCTGAGGCGGAGCGGGGAGATTGAAAATGGGACTCGTCCCCAGACCTACGTGATGCCCGGGGCGCGGATGACACTTGCATCGATGTATCCGGTGCTGGAGAGGCCGTTAGCACGCTGATAAGCCCGGATCGCCGCCCGGGTCTGAGGCCCGACCTGGCCATCAATGGGCCCGCGATAGACGGGGGTCCGGTCGGCGGAAGCAATGCATCCAAATAGGCGGGAGACAGTGAGGCAGTTGTAATGGAAATACCATCTTGCTATCACGCATATGCCCAAATAGCATCACAGCCCCGATGGATCTCAGGCAATTACGATACTTTCAGGCTGTGGCTGAGGAACTCTCCTATTCGCGCGCCGCACTCCGCCTCCGCATCGCCCAGCCCGCCCTGAGCCGCGCCGTCCAGGAAGTCGAAGCTTTCCTTGGCACTTCACTCCTTGAACGCAACCGGCGCAGCGTCCGCCTCACTCCCCCGGGGAAAGTGCTTTTGCGCGAAGCCGCCATCCTGCTGGATCGCTGGGAGGAAGCGATGCGCCGGGTCCGTCGGACTGCCACCGGCGAGGAAGGCGAGTTGCGCCTCGGATATATCGGGCCGCCCACCCAGCCTTTCCTCGGCCCGCTCCTCCACGAATATCGGATCAGATGCCCGCTTGTTTCAATTCACCTGGAGGAACGGACGCCGGAACGGGTCTGGGAGATGCTGGCCAAGGGGCGCCTCTCAGCCGCCTTGACCCGGCCCGTTTCGAACGCGGAACAATCGGGCCTGGCGACTTTCCAATTGCGAAAAGAACGCCTCGGAGTCGTCCTGCCAATCACGCATCCGCTAGCGAACAAGAAAGCCCTTTCATGGAAATCGCTCGCCACCCAACCCCTCATCGTCCTTGCCCGGCGCGAGAGTGTTGGCCTTCACGACGCCGTCCTCGCTGCCTGCCGCCAGGCCGGGTTCTCGCCGCGTCTCGCATACACTCCGAGCCTGATCGGGACCGTGCTCAGTTACGTTGAGGCGGGGGCGGGAATTGGGATCGTGACCGAGGGGGTGATGGCCCCGGAATTGCCGCTCCGTTTTATCCCGCTCCAGCCTGGCATCTCGGTGCCATTGGTCCTCGCGTGGCAGGAAGCGGGCGATACCCCAGCCGTCCAGCGTTTCCGTGAGCTCCTGATTGAATGGCAAAAAGCAGGCCGTCTTTGGAAAACAAACCCGAGGCTTGTCGCCAGGCGATCCACTGGGTAAGTGCGTTTCCATGTCAGAGCGCGCAAACGCGGGGGCGTGCCGTGGGAAAGACCAAGCCGCGCCAGGGATTCGAGACACTAGGTCGTATAGGTCCTATAAGACCTATGGGACTGGATGGACCGCGTTTCACGCGGGGGGCGGCAATTATTTTTTACTTCTCTTTTCGCTTCTGAAGTGTGCCGAGTTGTTTCCTGGTGTTTGTTGGTCAATTCGTGGTTCCCATCTTGAAGCCTTTTACCACAAACTTCCCCTCTGCATCGATCGTCGCGTCCATGTGTGAATCGAGATCCGGGAAGTCTTCGAGTTCCTTGGGATTGGCAGTCAGGAACGCTTTGATCCGCAGGGGAAGAGCGATTGGGTCTTCGGCGGATACGGTAATAGTAAAGCCGTCTGGATACGCTGAGCCATTCCCTTTGTTGGCAACTTTTGCTGCCGCATATTTCTTCGGCGCAGCCTTTTTGGTGCGTTCCAGGATCGCTTCCTGCCCAGCCTTCAGAACATCGAGCTGCCAGAGTAACTTCCCGCCTTCAAACTTCATCAGGACAAGCGTTACCGGAGCCCATTTGCCTTCTATCTGCCACAGCAAAAGCGAGCCGTCTTCCGACCAGCGCGCCGGCTGCACTTCTTCATGATTCTGCCGATCCCATCCAGTCTCCCCGTCAATGACGGCTATAACATCGCCGCTCTTTACATCCACGACACTGTTCTTCGGAACTTTGCCCGCGGGCGCATTGTCAAGGATGGGCACCGTCACGCCATACCTGCGATTTGGAGAAAGTGTCGTGTCGGGGATTGTAAACCCTTTTGGAATTGCTTGAGCAAAAGCGCTAACTCCGAGTAAGAGCAGAATAACAGCAGCGGGTTTGAGTGACATAGTTTGGGCAGGGGTGGGTTGATTTGACTCTTCTCTCAGGACCCTTGCTGGATCAGCAAGATGACTCCCTTTGGAATCCAGATCTCGCCGCCTTCTTTTTCAAGAACAATCCAACCGGCTGTGGTCCGCATAACTGTCCCGGTAATGTTGGTGTCGGCTCCATTGATATTGACGGTCATCGGGGCGATTGGAAGAGGAGCCGCCGCACCGAGCGCATCGCGCCGGAACTGGATTGCGCAAGGTTTTCCCAGTTTAAGGGATGGAGCGCCCTCATCGTCATTGTCGCAACCGGCGATGGCAAAAACCGCAAGGAGCACAGCTGTGAGGCGGAGCGTGGAGATAGGGTTCATGATTGGGGAGTTATGTCTTGGCACGGCAGGAGGGCAAGACAAAGGTCGGTTATCCAATGGGAATTTCGCTCACTGGCTTTGTTTGGCTTCTGCGGCGTCCGAAAAAGCGAATAACAAAAAAACTGATAGATAAGGATGTGATAGCGCCCGAGGCGTCGGCGATCAGGTCTGACATTGTCTCATGCACACTCTTTTGGATGTGTGTATGGCAGAAGACGTCGGAGAACAGTTCGGCGAACTCCCAAAACAGACCGATTGTGCAAGCAAGGGCGAAGCTGAACAAGTAGCGGCCAAACGGTGTCCATGCGCCAACCAACTCCTTGAAGATGTTTAGCGCGTGGAAAAAAAAGAAGGCAATGGAAGCGCCTCCAAGAAAATGAATCGGGAAATCGAGTGGCTTCCGAAGCGTTGTTTCCTGGATAGCGTCATGAAGAATGAGGACAGCGATTGG